>DAOUXC010000109.1 GCA_030666795.1 Desulfobacteraceae bacterium | reverse complement strand
TCGTCATCCACAAGAAGAGCAGTCTCACTCCCCATCACAAATTTCTCATCAGTGCTCATGTCTTTTGCAGCAACTTCTTCTGAAGCGGGTAAATAGACAAAGAAGGTGGTGCCACGTCCTTTTTCGGATTCCACATCGATATATCCGCCATGACTTTTCAAAATACCGTAAACAGACGCCAGACCGAGACCCGTCCCTTTGGCCAAACCTTTCGTAGTAAAAAACGGTTCAAAGATCCGATCCATGGTTTCTTTATCCATCCCCCTTCCGGTGTCTCTGACGGTCAGCAGGACATAGTTTCCGGGTTTTATCTCATAGGGCTTGTTTGCCATGGCCTCGTGTGTGGTGTTCACGGTATTTAAATAGAGATTGCCTCCCCCGGTCATGGCATCGGCCGCGTTAACATAGAGGTTCAAAAGGATTTGCTCAATCTGGGCCTTGTCCGCCTTCACTCCGGATAGATCTTCAGCAAGCTCTCTGTGAATTTTAATGTCTTTTTTCGTTGTCCCGAAGGTGTCTGATGTTTCCTGAACCACTTCGTTCAAGCTGATGGGATGGACCTCATAACTGCCCCCGCGCGCGTACCCGAGAAGTTGGCCGGACAGCTTGGCACCGCTATGCACCAACTGCTCGATGTTCTTGAATTTTTCATGAAAGGGATGATGGGTATCCGTCTCCAGGAGCATGAGGGATATATATCCCTGGATGCCCATGAGCAGATTGTTGAAGTTGTGAGCAATGCCACCGGCAAGTGTTCCTATGGATTCCATTCTCTGGGCGTGTTGAACCTGTCTTTCCAATCTTCCCACTTCCTTTTGTGATTTGACACGTTCTGTTATGTCCCGCCCCACGCCGGTCACGTAAGGCTTTTTTCCCTCTCTTTCCAGCAGTGTATTTCTATACTCCACGTAGAGCTTTTCACCTCTTCTATTTAAATAAACAGACACGCCTTCGTAAAAACCTTTCTTTTTTATCTCAGCCAAATACTCCTCATGGAAAGACTCCTTATACTCCGGAAGCATGAAATCAGATAAAGGACGGCCGATCAGCTCATCCGCCGTGTATCCTAAATACTCCGTCGTCGCCCGGTTGACCGTGATGAACCGACCCTCGGCGTCATGGGTGAAAATGAAGTCGCCCACGCTATCATACAGTTTTCCATATTGTTCTTCGCTCTCCCGCAGCGCCTCCTCGGCCTTTTTAGGCTCGGTCACATCACGAAAGACACCGCAAAATCCTGTTGGCCGGCCCGAATTATCGCGCATAAGCGAGGCGGACCCTTCGAGTATGACTGTGCTGCCATCTTTGGCTATGACTTCATAATCAATAAAATTGATCGGCTGTCCGGTCTCATACACTCGATTGTATAGTCCGTATATTCTGGCAGCCGTTTCAGGGGTGCTGTATTCCCGGTTATTCTTCCCAAGCATTTCATCACGCGAATAACCGAAAAATTTGCATAGGGAATCATTGAAAAACGTAAATTTGCCGGCAAGGTCAACCTCATAGTATCCTTCTTCCATGTTTTCCAGGATGGATCGATATTTCTCCTCGCTTTTTTGAAGTGCCTCCTCCCCCCGCTTGCGGTCGGCAATATTCCTCAATATCGCTTGGATCCCAATTACAGTTCCATTTTTTTCAATCGCGACCGCCTTGATTTCATAGGGTATTACCTTCCCATCTTTTCTCAAGCCATCAATCTCAAAAATGGACCATGGTTCTCCCGCCAAAAATCTTTGCAGATACTGCGTCGTGAGCTTAGCTGATGATTCTGTCATGATTCCACTGGTAAAAGCATTTTTCCCTATCATCTCTTCTCGCTTGTAAAGGCTCTCTTCTTCAAATTTTTTGTTTACATCGACCAGTATCCCCTCAGTGTCTATAACAGTGATCATGTCTGCAGCATTCTCAAAAAGCGCCCGATATCTCTCCTCACTCTCCCGCAACTCTTTCTCAGCCTGCTTGCGGTCGGTTACATCTCTGATGACTTCAATTGCCTTGCCGACTGTGCCATCCGGGTTCGGAAGTGGGACTGCGAGCACTTCATAATTTCTTCCGTCGTGACCGCTTAATTCAACGCTTTCTACCTTGTTATTTTTGACTGCCTTTATCATCGGACAGAAATCACAGGGTTCTTCCAGTCCCATGTATTTTTCATAGCATAACCGGCCGGTAAATTTGCCAAACCTCTCTTTCAAAAATTCATTTTGATACAGAACGGCATAATCAATCCCCACAATGTCAATGCCAATTTCCGCATGAGCTAATCCACCCATAAGATATTGCAGCTTGTCTCCTTCTAATTCAGACATCCCTCCTAACCGCCTGAGTTCAGAGACCTCTTTTTCTAACTCATTGACCCTTCGTTCCAGTTCTTCATAGGTTGGCTTGTCAGCCATCAAACAATCCTCCACATGTTCAAAAAAGAACAACCCCCAATCAAACAGAAGGTTATTTTGTCCAATGATGTGCGACACCCGTTTTGTCCACATTGGACTGAAACATTATACACTGTCAACGGCTGACCCCTTTTTTCATGAAAACCATGCCTGTTGAGTTTTTTAGGGTTTGCAGCTGAGGGCTTCGGAAATATCTTCCTCCGTGATGCCTAAGAGGTGGAGGATGTGGGTCAACCGGGACTTGCCCAGAGCGGCGCTGGCTACCCGATCAAGGGCCTTCTTGGCATTGTACGCGATGCTCAGACCGGCCTGCCCCAGCATGAGGGCGTCATTGGCCCCGTCGCCCACCACCACGATCTGGTCCAGGAGAATGCCCATGTCGCAGGAGGCCTGATTCACGATCTGGGCCTTTCGCGAGGCATCCACAATCCCGCCGGACACCCGGCCTGTCAGGGCCCCGTCCTTGACCTCCAGAATGTTCGCGTGGACAAAATCAAAACCCAGTTTGTCCTTCAGGTGATCGGCGAAGTAATCGAAACCACCGGTAACGATCCCGAGTCTGTAACCGAGCCACTTGACCGTGGTTACGAGCTCCTCCACACCCTCCGAGAGCCTCATCTCCTCCCGGATCTCCGCCAGCGCCTCCACATTCAATCCTTTCAGGAGGGCCACACGCTGCCGCAAAGACTCTTCAAAGTCGAAATCGCCCCTCATGGCCTTTTCCGTGATCCGCGACACCTCCCTGTATACGTCTGCACGACGCGCCATCTCATCGATGACCTCCATATCGATGAGGGTGCTGTCCATGTCGAAAAAGATCAGGCGCTTGTTCTTTCGATAGGCCTCCATCTTTTGAAGGGCCAGGTCAATGCCCAGGTTCCGGCTCTCACGCATGATCCGTTCCTTGAGACGTCCGAGACTCGACACACCGTTCGCGTTGATGACCATCTCCATGGATCGGGCCCCGTGGTGGCTGGCCGTGCCTATCCTCTCGATGTTCACTTTCTCTTCGGCCAGTATCTTTGACAGAACCGCCATGGCCTCGGTCCCGCCGAAATGCGTGAGCACAAAGAGATTGCGCTGGTTGACCGACTGGATCTCCTCCGGAGCAAAGAGCCTGAACTGCAGAGTGAGATGCATTTGACTCGCCTCAAAAAGCAGGTCCTTGATCACGCTGTCCTGGGATTCCCCCGAACCGCTGAGATCGAGCAGGAAATAGAGCCCCAGCAGGTTCTGCAGAGAGGCCTGTTCAATATCCACGATCTCCGCCCGGTGCTCCGCCAGCACCCGGGTCAATGTGGCTGTAATACCGGGCCGGTCGGGCCCGGAAACCGTGACCATCAAGAGTTTTTTTTCATCCATCCGCAATGCTCCTTTATGACTTTCTGCATGTGGCAGAAAAGAATGAATCAGATTCGAAATCATAAACCGATTCGGGTGACATGAAAACAAAAAAGTGTGTTGATCGGATACGATCATATTCTCAGACAACAAAGTCCCCAGATTCTCACCGTCAAAAATTTTTCGAAAAACACTAAAGTTATCCGCACAGATTGCCGAAAATTCCTCATGACCCTCGAGCGGAGACAAGAAATGAGACGGATACTGGCAATCGACGACGAAAAACAGATCCTCGACGTCATCAACAGGGTGATGACCCACTTCGGCTGCGATGTAATGCTGGCAAGCGACGGCGCGGAAGGAGTGGAGATCCTGAACAACGGTCACAGGTTCGATCTGGTTCTCACGGACATTGGCATGCCGATCATGGGCGGACACTCCGTGGCCAAGCACATTCGAAATTCTACGAGACCGGAGACACCCATTGTCGCCATCACGGGTCAGGACAACCAGGACATAAACAGGGAGCTTTTCAATTTCGTGCTGATAAAGCCCTTTCGAATGGAGTCCCTGGTGGACGTGGTGAATCTCCTTACGCAAGAAAAACCGAACAACTGAAAAGCCTATCCCAAGCCCCTCCCGGGGAATTCAACCCCGGCAATTGATGCAACCGCGCGTAATAGACAGGGAACCTTGTCGACCCCCATTATCCTCAACCGGCTCTCCATATCATAAATACACATAACCCCGGTTCCAAAACGATTCACGAAAACATAGCCCTTATATCTTAAAGATGTTATATGTTTTGAGGCTTCGATGAAAATCTTTGCAGGTCCTTTTATTAAAAACTGCTTATGACCGTGTAATAAAGCGGGGAAGTCATCCCGGAACCGGAATTTTAAAATGAAAGGTCGTATTATGGGAACGGCCCTTGAAAACAGACCGGTACCACCTGTAAGGAAAGGAAACCTGGGAACTTTTGCCGGTGTCTTTACACCCAGTGTTCTCACTATACTCGGTATTATCCTTTTTTTAAGGTTAGGTTATGTGGTGGGCAACTCCGGTCTCGGGCGTTCCCTGCTTATTATTGGTCTGGCGAACGCCATTTCCGTGCTCACAAGCATCTCTCTGTCCGCTATCGCCACAAATCTCAGGGTGAAAGGTGGAGGCGATTATTACCTCATTTCCAGGACCCTGGGAGTGGAGTTCGGCGGGGCCATAGGGCTTGTCCTTTTCCTGGCACAGTCCGTCTCCATAGCTTTCTACTGCATTGGTTTTGGTGAGGCAATGGGTGACATCCTCCCAAACGCGGTGTATTTATCGCCGAGACTTATTGCCGCTCTCGCGGTCGCCTTTCTCTTTATTTTTGCCTGGCTCGGGGCTGATTGGGCCACACGGTTTCAGTATGTGGTCATGGCACTTCTCGCCGCGGCACTTTTTTCCTTTTTCACCGGTGGACTTGCCAGATGGGACGCCTCGCTTCTCGGCATTAACTGGCTTCCTCCTGAAAGCCCTTCCTTCTGGTTGCTCTTTGCCATCTTTTTTCCGGCGGTGACCGGATTCACCCAGGGTGTAAGCATGTCCGGCGACCTCAAGGATCCCGGCAAGAGTCTTCCCTCGGGCACTTTCTGGGCGGTTGGCATTTCCATCATCGTTTACTTTGGCGCGGCCGTCGTTTTCGCCGGAGCGCTCCCCCCTGACACTCTGGCTCAAGACTATGCTTCCATGAAACGGGTTGCATGGTTCGCTCCACTCATTGACGCCGGTGTGATTGCCGCGACCCTATCGTCTGCCATGGCATCTTATCTGGGCGCCCCCCGTATCCTGCAATCCCTTTCCGGAGATCGTATCTTTTCCTTCCTGCGTCCGTTTGAAAAGGGATCCGGGGCGACCAACAACCCGAGACGGGGTGTTCTGGTTTCAACGGGAATCGCTTTTTTGACCATTGCATCAGGCAATTTGAACGTTATAGCACCGATTGTTTCCATGTTTTTTCTCATATCATATGGCCTTCTCAATTATGCCACCTTTTATGAGGCGCGATCTTCAAGCCCGTCTTTCCGTCCCAAATTTCGCTGGTTTCACCCCCGTCTCAGTCTACTCGGCTTTCTGTGCTGCCTCGGAACCATGTTGGCCATTGATCTCACTGCCGGAATCATTGCCATTTCCGTTCTGTTCTCGATCTATCAATATCTCAGACGCACGTCGGGTCCCGCGCGCTGGGCCGACAGTCGTCGATCCTACCATCTTCAACAGATCAGGGAGCACCTGATTGCCGTCTCGATTGAACCGGAACATCCCAGGGATTGGAGACCCCAGGTTCTGGCCTTTACAGAGGATTCATCCAGAAGGACACCGATACTTCGGTTCGCGTCCTGGATTCAGGGTCATTCCGGGCTCACGACTGCCGTACGAATGATAGAAGGGGAGGGTTTAAAGGCAATAAAACAAAGGGAAGAGGCTGAGGTGGCACTTCGAAAGGAAATAGAAAAAAATGGACTCAACGCGTTTCCCCTGGTCGTTTCCGCGCAGAGTTTGCGTGCGTGCGGTTCCACTCTGATTCAGTCTTTTGGTGTGGGACCTCTTAAAGCAAATACTATTCTCATTAATTGGTTTAAAGAGTTTCCCAGGGGCATTCCGGGAGTTCACGAAGCATCATACGGTACCGGTTTGCGAACCGCGTTCCGTCTTGGCTGCAATGTTATCATCCTGGATCCCAAAGAAAAGGCCTGGGCTCGATTGAAGGACGTGTCTGAGGAAAACCGTCGAATCGATATCTGGTGGTGGGATGATTCCACCAGTCAGCTCATGCTTCTTTTGGCCTATTTGATGAAAAGAAGTGATGAATGGAGCGAGGCCGAGATCCGTGTGATCGCTCCCGGATCGGAAAAAACCGAACAAGACCATCGTCTGGTTCTGGACGAGGCCCGCATAGAGGCGGAGCTTTTGATGGTGCCGGGCGCTTCCCTGGATGACATGGTGAAGGCCTCGGAAGATGCTTCCGTGGTTTTTCTTCCTTTTCGCATGCTGGGATATCGAATGGTTGCCCCCTTTGACGCTGAATTCAAAGACCTGCTCCCGCGCCTGCCTGTCGCAGCCCTGGTTTTGGCTGCCGAGGAGGTTGACCTGGATGCGGAACCGGAAGAAGGAAGGGCCGGTGAAATGGCCTCCGCCCTGGATGCCCTGGAAGATGCCCGCAGGAAGGCCGGTGTGGCTGAGAAAGAGGCCATGAACGCCGGCGAGGCCGTGAAGAAGGCTGAGAGACATATGGAAGATCTCATCTCAAAGGCGGGGCCGGGAGCGGACAGGGAAACCATGGAAAGGATAGAGAAACAGGTTGAAGAGATAGAAGAGACAAAAAAGCAGGCGGAAAAAGCTATTCATCGCGAAGCCAGAAATAAGGCCAAGGCCGAGGAGGCGGCAATAGCTGCAGAGGCATTGGGCATTGCCCTTCCCCGGGATAAAGACGAAAGCGCCGAGGAAGAAGATCCTGAAGATAAAGACAAATCAGATTAACGCGGGTTGGTAAATGGATCCCCGCTATCCTGAGTTATTTCCTTCCATACGGTTATCCCGCCTTTCACACGGATTGGATGAACTGTCATTTGACACGGAGATTGTTTTGTCCTAAATTCCATTTCACCGGGGAGGATCATTCTCTTTTACGAATGTCCTGACCGGAGAAGGATTTCAGGAATAACCTCAAGGAGATGACATGGGACTATTGATTGTCGATGAAAACAAGTGCAAAAAAGACGGTATCTGTGCGGGCGAGTGCCCCATGGCGATCATTAAACTCAAAGACGGAGACGGGTTCCCGGAGATGGTTCCCGGGGGCGAGCAGGTGTGTCTGGTGTGCGGACACTGTGTGGCGGTATGCCCCCATGGTGCGTTGAGCCATGACCGGATCCCTTTTAAGGAGTGCACGGTCATCGACAGGGACCCTGTAATAGACGAACATCAGGCGGTGCTATTCCTCCGGTCCCGCCGCTCCATCCGTTTTTTCAAAGATGAACCGCCCCAGAAGGAGACACTTAAGCGTCTTATCGAGATCGCCCGCTACGCCCCAACGGCCGGAAACAGTCAGCTGGTGGAGTGGCTGGTCGTGACCGATCCGGCCAGGATCAGGGAAATGGCCGGGATGACCGTGGATTGGATGCGCGACGTGTTGGAAAAGACCCCTCAATACGCCCCGCCCTATATGCCGGTTGTCGTGGGTTCCTGGGACATGGGATTTGACGCCGTACTCCGTAATGCCCCGGTGCTGGTTGTTGCCTCAGCTCCTAAAGAGGCCGGCAACGGCATGGTGGACGTGACTCTGGCCCTTTCCTACCTTGAACTGGCCGCCCCCAAACTGGGTCTTGGCGCCTGCTGGGCAGGCCTGCTGCAGGGGGCGCTCCTGTCCTCTTCAGCCGCCAGAGAGGCCCTGGGGCTCCCCGAGGGGCACCGTCATCATTATCCGATGATGGTGGGGTACCCAAAGACGAAATATTACCGGCTGCCCCAGCGAAAAACACCCAAGATCACCTGGAAGTAATCGCCGGCATCAATGAGTCCCCTTAAAGGACCTGGAAATATCAACCCGTTCATATATCCTTCGAGACACCGGGGGAGAGGAAAACACCGTGTACAAAGAATCGGAGCTGGATGTCTTTTTAAAACCTCATTCCGTAACGGTTATCGGCGCCACGGAACGCCCCGGGTCGTGGGGTTCTTTCATAATGAATGGCCTCCTTTCCAGACCCTATCCAGGGAAGATCTATCCGGTCAATCATCAGGCGAATCAAGTTTTCGGTATCCGCGCCTACAGGGAGGTCGGGTCGCTTCCCGAACCCCCGGAACTGGCTATCCTCACCATACCCGCGAAAGCCGTGGACAAGGTCATTGAAGAGTGTGGCCGCAAGGGTGTGAAAGGGATAAGCATTATCACGGCAGGTTACGGAGAAGCCGTTGAGGACGGGAAGAAAAGGGAGCAAGAACTGGTCCGTCTTGCCCGTTCTTACGGGATGCGTCTTTTGGGCCCCAATGTGAGCGGTACGTTTAACCTGTATGCCGAATTCAATGGGTCTGCCTCACCTGAAATGCATCTGGTGAAAAGCAAGCTTGCGGCCGTTTGCCAGGGAGGCTATGCCATTTACGACCTTCTGGCCCACGCCTTTTTCAAGGGGATGGGGGTTGGAAAATTCGTCCATACGGGAAATGAATCCGATCTGACCACAACCGATTTCCTCGAGCATCTCGGACGGGACCCTGAGGTAGATGCCATTTTCATGTATGTGGAGGCCATAAAAGAGGGAAAGCGTTTCCTGGAGGTGGCCCGGGAAGTCTCACGTACCAAGCCCATTGTCATGTATAAGGCCGGTAAATCCAAGGCCTCATCCCGGGCGGCAAAAAGTCATACCGGCGCGCTGTCCGGTATCCATGGAATCTATCAAGGCGCCCTTGCCCAGGCTGACGTTCTTATTTCGCCTACCATGGAACTAATGCTCCCATTGGGGCATGCCCTCATGGAACGGCCTCCTATGGAAGGCAATCGGGTTGTCATCCTGACCATGGGAGGGTCCTGGGGCGTGGCCCTGACCGATACCCTTGAAAGGGAGGGCCTTTTCGTCCCGGAACTGAGCGAAACGCTTCAGTCGAATTTGAGGACCCTTGGCATGCCTGTCCGGGCCTCTGTAAAGAATCCGGTGGATATCGGCGCTTCCGGACTCTTTTTTGATAAGAAACTGCTTTTTGCCTTAGGCCGCGATATCCTGGCCTCCGGGGAAACGGACGCGATAATTCTTCACGGTATGGGCCGACCCGGTATGCTTGATGAGAACGCGTCCGAAAGGCTGCGACTCTTTCTGGAGATCAATAAGGAGATCATACGCGGCTATGCAGACATGGAGAAAGAGTTAGGTTTTCCCGTCTTTATCGGGAGCATCTTCGCCCCATGGGAAAGCCAGGTAATCTATGATCTCAATAAGGAGAAAATACGTATCTACGACCGGCTTGACGAAATTGCACAGATTCTTTCGCTGATGTACCGTTACCGTGCCCGCCGAAAAACCATGGGTACTCAGACGGGGCGGATGAGACAAAATCTTCCGGGATGATTTATTCTTACATTGAAAACCTGGTCCTCTGGGACCGTCGAAGATCCCGCTGTGCGGGGGTCAGAGCTA
>DAOUXC010000218.1 GCA_030666795.1 Desulfobacteraceae bacterium | reverse complement strand
GTGCGACAACGCCTATTGCTCTTCAGTCTGTTGTGTGTATGCCATCAAGGAGGCGATGATTGCCAAGGAACACGCCGGCGGGGACCTGGACACGGCCATTTTTTTCATGGACATGCGCACACACGGAAAGGATTTTGACCGGTATTACAACCGTGCCAAGGATGAGGTCGGGGTCCGGTTCGTAAGATCAAGAGTGCATACCGTCGAGACCGCGGGACCGGGATCGGATGATTTGCGAATCGTCTATGTGGACGAAAAGGGAGAGCGGCACAGCGAAATTTTCAGTCTGGTAGTCCTTTCAACGGGCATGGAGATATCGCGAGAGGTCCGTGCACTTGCACAAAAACTGGATATCGATCTGGATAAGGACGGGTTTGCGGTTAGCAGTTGTTTCTCCCCTGTTGCCACTTCCCGGCCCGGGATATTTGCGTGCGGAGCCTTTGCCGGCCCCAAGGACATTCCACAGTCGGTCATGGAAGCATCGGCAGCCTCCTCGGCATCAGCAGCACTTCTTGCCGGTTTGCGCAATACCCTGACCCATGAAAAAACCTATCCCCCTGAAGACCCTCTTTGTTATGAAGAACCCAGGATAGGCGTTTTTGTCTGTCATTGCGGGATAAATATCGGCGGTGTAGTGGACGTTCCGGCAGTACGGGACTACGCCAAGACACTGCCCAATGTGGTCTATGCAAAAGATAACCTATTTTCGTGCAGCCAGGACACACAGGAGATTATACGGAAGGCCATCAAGGAAAACCGGCTCAACCGTGTGGTGATGGCCGCTGGCAGCCCCCTCACCCACGAACCCCTTTTTCAGGCCACCATTCGGGAAGCAGGCCTGAACCCCTATCTTTTTGAATTTGCCAACATTCGCAATCAGGATTCATGGGTTCATCAAAAGGTCCCGGAAAAAGCGACACAGAAGGCCAAAGATCTGGTGAGAATGGCCGTATCAAAGGCCGCCTTTTTAGAACCCATAGAGCGTTTGAGATTAGACATCAACCAGCATGCGCTTGTTATCGGAGGCGGAATCGCAGGAATGAATGCCGCACTGAACCTGGCGGATCAGGGTTATCAAACCTATCTTGTAGAAAAATCCGAAAATTTAGGTGGACACGGACTAACCATCAAAAAGACGTGGAAGGGCGAAAATGTCCCTGAATATCTTTCAGATCTGAGTGAGAAGATAAATGGGCATACCAAGATCGAAGTGCTGCTCAATACCGAAATTTTCAATGTCACCGGTTTCATCGGTAACTTTACCACCACTGTCCGGTCCGGAGGGTCTGAGCGTGAACTCGCGCACGGCGTCATTGTTTTAGCTACCGGCGGGGCCCACCTTGTTCCCGATGAATACCTCTACGGCCATAGTGAACGGGTAACACTGTGGCATGAATTGGAAGACCTTTTTGAAAACCGGCCCGAAACATTGGAACAAACCGAGGGTGTTGCCTTTATCCAATGTGTGGGCTCCCGTGAACCGGATCGTCCCTATTGTTCAAAGGTCTGTTGTACGTCATCTATCCGGCAGGCCATTGATTTTAAGACTCGAAAACCGGATCTGAATGTATACATCCTCGACCGGGACATCCGTACATATGGACAACGGGAAAATCTCTACCGTAAGGCCAGGGAGTTAGGGGTCATATTCATCCGCTTCTCCCTGGATGAAAAACCCGTGGTGGAGCAGGCCACAATTGACGGAAAAGAGAAGCTTAAAATCACGGTCAAAGACCATGTCCTTGGCATTCCCGTTCAACTCCATGTGGATTATCTCAATCTGGCCACTGCCATTATCCCTAAAGGCCAGGAGGCATTGGCTAAGATGTTGAAGGTATCGCTTAGCGAGGATGGTTTTTTTCTTGAGGCCCACGTGAAATTGAGGCCTGTTGACTTTGCCACGGACGGTGTATTTGTATGCGGCCTCGCCCATTATCCCAAACCCATTGAGGAATCCATTGCCCAGGCACAGGCAGCCGCTGCCCGCGCAGCAAGCATTCTGGCCAAGACATCCGTGGAGATGGAGCCCATTGTTTCGGTGGTTGACCAGGATAAGTGCATTGGCTGCGGCCTGTGTGAAGCCTCCTGCCCGTTTGGGGCTATTCAACTTATCAAGGTGACAGGCCGGGGATATAAGGCCGAAAATATCTCGGCACTATGCAAGGGTTGCGGAATTTGTGCGGCAGCATGCCCCCAGCACGCTATTGATATGAAGCATTTTAGAGACCAGCAGATCCTCGCGGCCATAGAGGCGGGCGGGGCGAAAGGATAATGAATAAATATCCGGGTCCAGAGGGCACGGGTCTTTAAATTTCATAAAGAAGGTAAAGGATTATGAGTGAACCATTTGAACCTAAAATCCTGGCGTTTCTGTGCAACTGGTGCGCCTATGCAGGTGCCGATTTAGCCGGGGTATCCCGGTTTCAATATCCGCCCACGATCCGCACGATTCGTGTGATGTGCTCGGGCAGGGTTGATCCCGGCTGGGTGGTAAACGGCCTGAAGAGCGGTTTTGACAGCGTTTTTGTCTCCGGATGACACATCGGCGAGTGCCATTACCTGGATGGTAATGTCTATGCGGCCAAGAGGATGGAAATAGTAGGAGATCTCCTGGATATCTCCGGTATTGGCCGGGATCGAATGCAGCTTCGATGGGTCAGTGCGGCGGAAGGGCAGTTATTTGCCAGGTACGTGACGGAATTCAGCGACATAACCCGTGAAATGGGACCTTTTGATCTTGATAAGTTTGCAATACCATTAGCCGCTGTTGAACAAACCCTGAATTCGCCCCGAATCAGATGGCTTTTGGGTTTGACAAAGCAACTCACTGAGCGGGAAAACGTTTACCATGAAAAACTGGATGCAGATGATTACAAAGAATTGCTTCGAAAAGCCACAAAAGAGGAATATGAAAAGGCACTGATTGCAGTGGCAATCAAGGAAAGACCCTGCTCAGTCGGTGAAATCTCCGAAAAAATAGGATTACCCGTATATACGATTTCTTTGCGTTTAAATGAATTGGAAAAGAATGGCCTGGCGGAATTGAGCGGTTACGACGGAAGCACTCCCAAATTTATGGGTCAAAACGCATAGTAGAGGATTAGGGGTTCTCCCCAATCCGATTATTGGAGTCATTAATCACAATGGTAAAAAATACAGAAACTCAAAAGACAGGCAGTGTAATGGTGCTTGGGGCAGGCATCGCCGGTATGCAGGCGGCCCTGGATCTTGCAACTGCCGGTTATTACGTTCATCTGGTTGACAGGTCCCCGAGCATCGGGGGTGTTATGGCACAGTTGGATAAGACCTTTCCGACTAATGATTGTGCCATGTGAATTATATCTCCCAAACTGGTCGAGGTCGGCCGGCACCTGAATATCAACATCATTACCAACTCTGAAATCGAATCACTTGAAGGAGCGCCCGGTCATTTCCGTGCTATCCTGAGGAATGATCCCCGTTACATTGACCCTGACGTATGCACCGGTTGCGGCCAGTGCGGCCAGGCCTGTCCTGTAAACGGTATAAATGAATACGACTGCGGTCTTGATAAGAGGGCCGCCACTTCCATACTGTATGCGCAGGCCATACCCCTTGCCTATACCATTGATCGAGACCTGTGTATTGGTTGCGGTCTCTGTGAAAAGGTCTGTTTGGCCGAAGCCATCCGTTATGATGATGAACCGAAGAAAACGGAACTGGAAATCGGCGCAGTCATCATAGCCGTGGGCAACGAGGTGTACGACCCGGGTGTACTGGATACGTACGGCTATACGGAATCTCCAAACGTGATCACAAGTATGGAGTTTGAGCGTATACTCTCCGCGTCCGGACCTTACATGGGCCATCTGATGCGTCCTTATGACCGGGAGGAACCCAAAAAAATAGCATGGATCCAGTGTGTGGGCTCCCGCGACACCCACGAGTGCAGCAATCCCTATTGCTCCGGTGTCTGTTGCATGTACGCCATCAAGGAGGCGGTCATTGCCATGGAGCATGCCCACGGTGAAGTGGATGCGGCCATCTTTTACATGGACATGCGAACCCATGGAAAGGATTTTGAGGATTACTACGCGCGCGCAAAGAACGAGCATGGGGTGCGTTTTATTCGCTCACGGGTCCATACCGTTGAACCCGGGGAAAGCGGTGATATTCGAATCAAGTATGCGGATGATACTGGTGAACTGAAGGAGGAAATCTTTAATCTCGTGGTGCTTTCCGTGGGTTTTCAGGTGGGAAATGACACCATAGAACTGGCCGATCGGCTGGGGATTGAGCTGAATAAAAATCATTTCGCTAAGACCGACAGTTTTGTGCCGGTAGCAACGACCAGAGCGGGCATCTACGTATGCGGGGCAATCCAGGGCCCCAAGGACATTCCCCAATCGGTTGTAGAATCTTCCGCAGCGGCCGCGGTCTCCGGTGTGCTTTTGAGTGAAAGCCGTTGGACCCGGACCGAAAAAAAGGTGATGCCGCCACAAACAAATGTAATCGGGCAACCACCGCGTATCGGGGTCTTTGTGTGCCAGTGCGGCATAAACATCGCAGGTGTGGTGAACGTGCCTGAAGTGCGGGATTATGCGAGTACGCTCCCTTACGTGACTTATGTTGAAGACAACATGTATACCTGCTCCCAGGACACCCAGGTCAAAATGGCTGAAGTTATCAAGGAACAGGGTATCAACCGGGTGGTGGTCGCGGCATGTACCCCAAAGACCCATGAGCCTTTATTTCAGGAGACCTTGATGAATGCCGGGTTGAACAAGTATCTGTTCGAGATGACCAATATCAGAAACCAGGACTCATGGGTCCATCCCAACGATCCGGAGGCCGCTACCGAAAAGGCAAAAGACCTGGTCAGGATGGCCGTTTCAAAGGCCGCCCTGTTGGAACCGCTTCCGGAAACGGAGTTGAAACTCAACCCGGTCACCTTAATGGTCGGAGGGGGTGTTGCCGGAATGGTTGCCGCCAAAAACATAGCGGATCAAGGGTATGAAGTTCACTTAGTTGAACGTTCCGATAAGTTGGGCGGTCAGGCCAATTATCTCCATAAGACCTGGAAAGGGGAAGACATCAGGTCCTATGTCAGGTTCTTAACCCATGATGTGGAAGCCCATCCCCGGATTCAACTGCATCTTTCCACGGAAATAGTAGGGGTAGACGGGTTTGTAGGAAATTTCAAGTCAATGCTCAAAACCAGGGCAGGTCGAATCAGCGCTGTTGAACATGGAGTAGCGGTTATAGCAACGGGCGGCAGGGAATTGAAACCCGAAGAATATCTTTACGGAGAAAACCCGCGGGTGCTTACCCACCTGGAATTGGATGAACTTTTTATTCACGATAATCCCAAGCTCAAGGAACTCAATTCCGCGGCATTTATTCAGTGTGTCGGGTCAAGGGAACCCGGCAGGCCATATTGCAGCCGTGTATGCTGCACCCATACAATGGAAAGCGCCCTGGAACTCAAACGGCATAATCCGGGCATGGAAGTCTATGTGATGTACCGGGACATGAGGACCTATGGAGAGCGTGAAGCGTTGTTTACCGAGGCACGAAAACAAGGCGTAATTTTCTTCCGGTACAATCCGGAAGACAAGCCAAAAGTTATATCAAAAAATGGCTCATTGGAGATCGAGATAAATGATAGTATCCTTAACAGACCGATTACAATACAGGTCGACATTCTCACATTAGCCACCGCCATTCTGCCGTTGAAAAATGAGCAATTAGCTCAATACTTCAAGATCCCTGTAAATGATGACGGGTTCTACATCGAGGCCCATGCCAAGTTGAGGCCTGTCGATTTTGCCACGGAGGGCGTCTTTCTCTGCGGTATGAGCCATTACCCCAAACCCCTTGATGAAAGTATTGCCCAGGCACTGGCCGCCGCATCGCGCGCCACAGGGCTTATTGCAACAGGCAAGGTCTTTGCGAGCGGCACCGTTGCCCATGTGAACCCTGTGTTATGCAGTAGTTGTGGTGTCTGCCTTGAGGTCTGCCCTTTTGGAGCCCCTTCATTTGTGGAAGAGGGGCACTTTGCGGGCAAGGCCGAGGTAAACCCGGTTCTCTGCAAGGGCTGCGGCCTGTGCGTGGCATCATGCCGCTCCGGGGCTTTAAACCTAAAGGGATTCGGGGAAGAACAGATAATGGCAATGATAGATAAGGTCTAGATCCGGCAATGTGAAAATTTCCACGTGTCGTCTTTTCAATTTGCATTTGACACAAAACCTCTTTTTCCTTATACTTTCCAAAAAAACATTCCGTTTCCTAACAGGTACGAACAAACCCTTAGAAATTTTTGCCAGAGCCTTTCTATGGAGGATTAAATCTTGCAGTTCCCTTGAATGGTTGACAGGAGGACTTATGGAAACAATAAGATGCAAACACTGCGGATTACAATTAGATTCTGAAGACAGGCAAAAATATGACAAGACTTATAGGGCAAAATTTTCGTACGCAGCGGATGAACATTACTGCATCCAGTGTTTATGCGATATGATGCGCGATGCCCTTGTTAACGGTGAT
>DAOUXC010000241.1 GCA_030666795.1 Desulfobacteraceae bacterium | reverse complement strand
GGTGTGAACAAACTTGTTGACGCTTTCGTAGGTCCGATCAATGTGACGGCAGAGTATGTGGACCGCATCTCCAAGGGTGATATACCCGAGAGCATCACGGACGAGTACAAAGGAGACTTCAACGAGATCAAGAATAACCTCAACATGCTCATCAAGGCCATGAACGAGGTAACTGGGTTGGCTCAGGAAATCGCCTCCGGCAACCTCATGCTCAACGTGGAGAAACGCTCGGAACAGGATAAGCTCATGATGGCCCTTGAGAGAATGGTGGAGGACCTGACCAAGATCGCTGGCAACGTGCAGGACGCCGCAGAACAGGTCGCCACCGGGAGCCAGCAGATCAGCTCCAGCAGTGAGGAGATGAGCCAGGCAGCCACCCAGGCCTCGTCCAGTGTGGAGGAGGTCTCAAGCTCTATGGAGGAGATGAACTCCACGGTGACCCAAAACGCGGACAATGCCAGGGAGACTGCCTCCATTTCCGAAAAGGCGGCCAGGGACGCCCAGGAAGGCGGAAAATCCGTCGCTGATACGGTCAAGGCCATGAAGGACATCGCTGAGAAGATCGGCATCATCGAAGAGATCGCCAGGCAGACCAATATGCTCGCTCTTAACGCGGCTATTGAGGCGGCGAGGGCTGGAGACGCGGGCAAGGGCTTTGCCGTTGTCGCGGCAGAGGTGAGGAAACTGGCCGAACGCAGCCAGACCGCGGCCAACGAGATCGGGGGTATTTCGGGTACCAGCGTCGAGATCGCCGAAAAGGCGGGCAAGTTAATCAAGGAGATCGTACCCGGCATCCAGAAGACGGCTGAACTGGTCCAGGAGATCAATGCTTCGAGTGCCGAGCAGGCCGACGGGATCCAGCAGGTCACCAAGGCGATACAACAGCTCGATCAGGTCACCCAGCAGAATGCCAGCGCCACTGAAGAGATGTCATCCACCAGTGAAGAACTTGCAAGCCAGGCCGAACAGCTCAGGGAGTCTGCGGCCTTTTTCAAGATAGAAACAGGGCATAAGCAAGGCGCGTTACAAGGGAACTCGGGGCATGCGTCTGCACTCAAAAAGGAGTCCCAGCACGTGGCGAAGGCCACTGCCTCGTTCAACGAAAAAAAAGCTGCAAATCCTGTCACTAAAGTTGACTTCGGACAAAAGGAAGTCGCACCCAAAGGCGTGTCCTTGGATATGGGAGATGCCGATGACAGCGAGTTTGAACGATACTAAACCAATTGAAAATTGATTATTGAAGATTGATTATTAAGTACCTCAAAAGGCTTTTTCAAATCTTCGATTCTCAATCGAAACTCGAAATGGAGGTTTTATCATGAGTGCCGAAGAAATGGCTGAAACAATAGCCGATATAAACCAGTACCTCACCTTCACCTTAAGCGACGAGACTTTTGCACTCGATATCAGCAAAGTGCGGGAGGTTCTGGATTATACAACCATCACCAAGGTGCCCCGGATGCCCGAATTCCTCCGGGGAGTGATCAACCTGCGCGGTAACGTCGTTCCGGTTATCGACCTGCGCTTCAAGCTCGGTATGGGGACCATAAAGCAGTCGGTGGACACCTGCATCGTGATCGTCGAAATCATGATCGACGATGAAATGACCCACATGGGGGCACTGGCTGATTCGGTCAAAGAGGTCATAGACCTTGATCCGAGTCAGATCTCGCCCCCGCCCAAGCTGGGGGTTAAAATCAACAACGAGTTCATCAAGGGCATGGGCAAACAGGACGAAAAGTTTCTCATGATCCTGGATATCGACAAGGTCCTCACTGCCGATGAAATGGATGTTGTCCAGAGGACGGGCAAAGATCAGGAAGCCGGCGTCAAGGGATCAACTCTTGTGGCTGAGACCCCACCGGTGCTATCGGGTCCGGACCAGGTGGGCATGGATTCGGGGGCAGCGGAAGCAACCCATTAGGACATGTTCGAATAGCAAATATGACTGGTGTCAGGTTTCAGTGTTCAGTATCCCGAAACCTGACACCAGAAATCCTTTTAACAATTGACGGTGCACATGCACAACAATTCAGTTAAACAAAAAACTGCCATGTCGGATCGTGATTTTCGTCGATTCAGAGAATTGATCTATGAACAGTGCGGGATCAATCTTGTTCCCGCCAAAAAGACCATGCTGACCTCAAGGCTGCGGAAGCGTTTGCGGGCACTGAACATGGAATCTTTTGGCCAGTACTTCGACCATGTCTCAAGCCTTAAAGGAAAAACCGGCGAACTGGTGCACATGCTCGACGCGGTTTCCACCAACAAGACGGACTTTTTCCGCGAGTCCAAGCATTTTGATTACCTGATGAAGGAGGCCCTGCCCCGAATGGTTCGATCCGGGTACTGGAGACCGGGCAGGAGGCTCAATATATGGAGTGCGGGCTGTTCAAGCGGTGAAGAGCCCTACACGATCACCATGGTGCTGGCGGACTTCGTCTCCGGGAAACGGGCATGGGATTTCTCTGTTCTCGCCACGGATATTTCCACCCGGGTGCTGGAGAAGGCCAAGAAAGGGATATATCCGGAAGATGCAACCGAACCGGTGCCGCCCCCGTTGAAACGCAGATACATGATGCGGGGAAACGGTTCACAGAAAGGGCTCTGCCGTGTTGTGCCGGAGCTTCGGAACCACCTTCAATTCCGGCGCATCAACCTTAACGATGGTAGGAATTTCGGGATCAGGACCCGGATGGATATCATCTTCTGCCGCAACGTGATTATCTACTTTGACCGTGAGACCCAAAAAAAACTGTTTGAAAAATTCTACGCACAGATCGTGCCGGGCGGGTACCTTTTCATCGGCCACTCCGAGACCCTGCACGGGATTAACGATCGGTTCAAGTCTGTGGCCGTCGCGACTTACATAAAGCCCTCGGGATAGTTGCCTGAGTAGTCGGGCAGTCAAGTGGTCGAGTAAAAAACTGATGAGGTCGACTCGACGAATCAACGAGTAAAGGAAACGCAAGATGGCAAAGAAGATACGAGTTATCGTGGTGGATGACTCAGCGGTTGTCCGCCAGACCATGTCCGATATTCTTGCCTCGGATCCGGACATAGCGGTCATGGCTACGGCTTCCGATCCCTACATGGCGGCAAACAAGATGAAAGACGAGACCCCGGACGTGATTACCCTGGACATCGAGATGCCCCGCATGGATGGAATCACGTTCTTACAGAAAATCATGAACCAACATCCGATGCCGGTGGTCATCTGTTCGAGTATGGCGACAAGTGGATCCGAAAACGCTCTACGCGCCGTGGAATACGGGGCCGTTGAGATCATTGAGAAGCCCAAGATGGGCACGCGACAGTTTCTGAAAGAGTCCAAAATACAGATCTGCGATGCCGTCAAGGCCGCGGCAAGGGTAAAAGTCAAGCCCGTCCATGCCGGGTTCCGTGTTATTGAAAAAAAACTCTCCGCTGACGTCGTCATTGCAAAGGGTTTGAAAAACAGGGTGATTCAGACAACGGAAAAAATAGTGATGGTGGGGGCCTCGACAGGAGGGACAGAGGCACTCCGTATATTCCTTGAGGCGCTCCCCCAGGACAGCCCAGGTATTGTGGTTGTTCAGCATATGCCGGAAAATTTTACAAAGGCCTTTTCCGAAAGGCTCAACGGGATCTGCCGGGTGGAGGTTAAGGAGGCGGTTGACGGGGACAGCGTGCTTCGGGGCAGGGCCCTGATTGCGCCGGGGAATCGGCATCTCATGCTCAAACGGAGCGGGGCCAGGTATCATGTGGAAGTCAAGGACGGGCCCCTTGTCTGCCGGCACAGGCCTTCAGTGGATGTGCTCTTTCGTTCCGCGGCCCGTTACGCGGGCGCCAATGTCGTGGGGGTTATCATGACCGGCATGGGAGACGACGGGGCTAAAGGGATGCTGGAAATGAAAGAGACAGGTGCCTACACTATTGCACAGGATGAGGCCACATCGGTCGTCTTCGGCATGCCCCAGGAGGCCATCAAGCTGGGAGGTGTGGACAAGGTCTACCCGCTTGAGAGCATTGGCGGTGCGGTCTTGAGGCAGTGTGCAGGGTGATTAAATGACATAAGAACCTATTTTGGGATAACCTCCTGTTGGATTGATCGAATCAACGACTTGACTATTTAAAGAAGAATACAGTTTCATAAATGAAAAATAGGATCAGTATCCACATAGGTGAATACCATGCGAGCAATGAGCCCTCCGTGATCCACACCATCTTGGGTTCCTGCGTTGCGGTCTGCCTTTTTGACCCGGCAAGTCGAATCGGAGGGATGAACCATATCCTTCTACCCGGAAAGGCCGATGTGAAGCATTTTAACGAGTCGGCCCGCTACGGGATCAACGCCATGGAATTGCTGATCAACAGAATGATGGGGATAGGAGGAAATCGCCGTCGATTTATTGCCAAGGTTTTTGGCGGGGCACATGTACTTCCCGCAATTTCAAAGGAGAACGGGACAGGAGAGAAAAATGCCTCGTTTGCACTCGAATTCTTAAAAAATGAGAAGATAAAGGTTCTCAACAAGGATGTAGGTGGAACCGATTCCCGTAAAATCTATTTTCACACGGACACCGGTGACGCTTTCCTGAAGCGGATCTCGCGGACATATCAACGCCAATTGGCAACCAGGGAGGCCTCGGGATTAAAGCGCATGCGAAAGACCATCTATAAGCCCGGGAAAGTAACGCTGTTCGATAAGTGAAAATTTAGTCGAGTGATCGAGTGGGAAAGTGGCTAAAATTGGAAACTTGAATACATCCGAAATCTGAAGTCTGAATGTTCCTGATTTCCAAAAAGTTTTCTTCTAAGAAGATATAACCTTACCACACTGTCTATGCTTTCCAACCAAACAACACATAGGAATAGAGATGTCTTTGCAATCTTTGGGTGCGGTTAATCATTTCAGAACCTCATCCCCTGGGACCCAGTGCAAGCCGTCTCTGATAATGCCGGTTTCCACTGCCGTACCAGGCTCAAGGGGAACGGGTAATTTAGACGCCTCACGGCGAGAAAGTGTTGTGCGCAAAAGCACTTTGGATTCGTGCTCCATTTCCACTTCAATAAACCCGTCCGAATAATTCAGGTTTACTATCTTCATCGTGCCGTGCCATAAATGTACATCGTTTCCCTTTTGGGGAAAGAGTTCAATGGCCCACCCGGGCACAGTCAGGTAAATCTTTTTGAATTTTTCGCCGGAGTTCGGGAAAAATAATGTCGTGTCTACGCTGCCCATTCCTTCAAGAAAAACCTGCCCCCCCTCCCCTATTTCAGCCGGGATGAAATTTTCAATCCCCAAGAGCTCGGCCACAAATTTGTTCCCGGGCCGTTTTAAGACCTCTACAGGACTTCCCTCCTGGAGAATTGAGCCTTCCTTCATCACCAGCAGGCGATCGGCTAAAAAAAACGCCTCACTCAGGTCATGGGTTATATGCAGGATCGCGACTCCGATCTCCTCGTGAATACGTTTCAGCTCCCTTTTGAGCCGATCTCTCGTGGAACGATCGAGTGCGCTCAGGGGCTCATCAAGAAGCAGCATATGCGGTTTAAGGACCAGGGCACGGGCCAGGGCCACGCGCTGCCGCTCGCCGCCGGAGAGGTGCTTTGGCCGGCGGTTCAGGAGATGGGCTATCTCCAAAAATTGGGCCATTTCCTCAACTGTATGACGCACCCCGGTCCCAACTTCATCATTTAATCGTAAACCAAAGGCGATATTTCCGTATACGGTCAGGTGGGGAAAAAGTGCGTAATCCTGATATACAACCCCGAGATGTCTCGCTTCCGTTGGTAAAGGAGTGGCATCACGGTCATTAAGAAAGATCCTCCCCTGGTCAGGTCTGTGAATTCCTGCAATTGTCTCGATGAGCACGGTCTTTCCAGTACCGGTAGGACCCAATAGGACAGCATACTCCCCCTCCCTGACCTCTAAAGACACCTTCCGAAGCTGAAACGCACCTAATTTAAGACATATATCTTCGAGACGGAGCAATCAGGCCTCCTTTCTG
>DAOUXC010000176.1 GCA_030666795.1 Desulfobacteraceae bacterium | reverse complement strand
CCGGCGCACTTTATGTGGGTTATGGGGCCATGAGAATAGCTAATATCATGGAGGAGAATATCGGGAACGTGCCTTTTGCTGCAGGTGTCAACAACCATATGGGTTCAAGGTTCACTGAATGCCCCAGGGAGATCAAAGAAGCCCTGAAAGTCGTGCGGAAAAAAGACCTCTTTTTCGTTGACAGCCTCACGTCCAGCCGTTCCATGGGCTATAAGACTGCCAGAGGTCTTCACGTACCCGCTGCCTGCCGGAACATCTTCTTAGACAATGTCACCAATGAATCATATATTCTTGTTCAACTCGATAAGCTGAAAAGGCATGCCCAAAAATACGGACGGGCAATCGGGATCGGTCACCCATTACCAAAGACCGCGGCGGCAATCGGACATTTTTTGAATAGTATTAAGGATTCCGGTATTTCCCTGGTCCATGTCTCAAAAGTGATGTAGCGTTATCGCGAATTTTCAAGACCCAAATCCCCCCATTCATACTGGACAAGCGCAACAATGGTGATGGCAGCGGTTTCTGATCGCAGTATCCTGTGCCCCAATGACGCGGGAATAAAACCCGCATCCTCAGCCACCTCGATTTCCTGCCGGGAAAAACCGCCCTCCGGTCCTACCATGCCTATGAATTTCTTTTTAATGGAGGACCCCCTCAAAAGCCCTTTCAGGTCCTTTGACCCCTCTTCCTCCCACAAAATTACCTTAAGGGAGTCTTCTTCCTTCCATTTGGCAACCAGTTCATTGAATGGAACAAGGCCTTCTATTTGAGCGGGCACGGCCCTGTCAGACTGCTTTGCCGAACTCCGGGCGATCTCGCGCCAGTGTTTCATCCTTACGGGAAGCGTGTCCTTTTTCAACCTGACTACAGTACGTTCGGAAGAAAAGGGACTCATGCAATCAACACCCAATTCCGATGTCTTTTGAATCACATAATCCATTTTACGGGACTTTAAAAAACCCTGGCACAGGATGATTTCAACGGGAGAAGGTGGCGGTTCGGGAAGGGGCTTTTCAAGAAACACACGAACTTCGCGGGACACTGCGGATTCTATCAGGGCCAGAAAGCGGGCGCCCCCGCCGTCCATGAGAATAAACCGGTCCCCCGGCCCCATTCTCAGAACCCTTGAAATGTGCTTTGCCTCCGGCCCCGTAATGGAAAATGAGGTCTGTTCAGCGTCTATCTTCTCAACAAAAAATCGTCTCATCTTTCTATTGCCTATGGGTCTTTGGTAACATTTTAGCCTTTTGAAAAACCGAGTAATATTGCAACTTCACTGCATGCAAAGAGCTAAGGTATAATGATTTTTGTTATATATTATCAAAAAGTTAGAGGATCCTAAATAGCTTCTCAAAAAATTCGGTCTAAAGCCAGGAAAGACACGCTTACGGATGTAGAATCCGTGTGTCTCTTTCAGGCGCTCTATCAAAGCAAATCTACGTCGGATCTGGCAGTGGCCGGTTTATAGCGCGCCTGAAAGAGACACACGGGTTCGGATATCCCGGTTTATTGAGAACTGACAACCGAATCCACCCCTAAAGATGACTTTAGCCGGCACTTTTTGACATGCTGCCCTTTTTGGCTATCATGCATGCCCATTCTTCCTGAAACAGGATTTCAGGCTCACAAAATTCGTAGGAATCAAGGACGTTTTTTATCTGTTCCACCTGATCCTCCAAAATACCCGACAGGATAAGAAGGCCCTCAGGATTCAGAAGCCGGGGGAAGTTTGGAAAGATATCGAGGATTTCCCCTAAGATCAGATTGGCTACCAGAACCGAACAGGGATCCTCAAGTTTTTCAATGGGTATGGACGAAAACGCGATGGATCCTGTCAGACCGTTCAGTTCAATGTTTTGTTTTGCCCAGCGGAGTGCCTCTGGATCCGTATCAATGGCGACAATCTTTTTGGCCCCTAACATGGTCCCGTACATTGCAAGGATGCCGCTGCCCGTACCCACATCAAGAAGGGTCCATGATTCAGACGGGACAATTTTCTCCATGGCCTCAAGGCACATTCGGGTCGTTGCATGCTGACCTGTTCCAAAGGCGGGACCCGGGTCAATCCTGATGACATGCCCATTTATCGAGGCGGGCAAAGGTTCCCAGGCCGGCCAGATCGAAAGCTTGCGTGTCACACGCTCGGGATGAAAGAAGCGTTGCCAGTTCCGACTCCAGTCCTGGTCCTCTATCTTGCTGACAGTTAATTCAGGTGACCGGACTTGAGGGAATATTTCTGCCAGGTACCGGAGAAAGACTTGTATCCTGTTGCGGAGATCTTCAAAATTTTCCTGAAAAGGCAGGTAGGATTTAAGGGAACTGTCCCGGAAATTTTCCAGAACAACACCCGAACATCCCAGGTCAAAAAGAAATGCGCTCATTGCCTCATGCGCGATGGGGTGTATATCTATGGAGATTTCAAGCCACCGCGGATCTTCAGGCCTTGAAATAGTCACGTTGCCCCCTCTCCTCTGCACTCTTAGACGCACAGATGCATGGCTGAAATCCCCCTGTCTCCATAGCAAACAAGGTGTGAGTGCCGGAGAGGGTTATGGCTAAGTTGTGACAAACAATCAAAGCGACGACGTCGCGTTTCATAAAATCAGCGAATGAAATGAGGTAATTTCATGCCTTTTGAAAGACGTAGTTCAATTGTCCGTTTGGCAGTTCATTGGCCACTGTCTTCATGTCCATGCCCACGGCAATCTCTTCCTCCGGCACGCCATCCGCGATTCTTCCGAAAACCTTATAATCCCCGTAATCCAGAAGAGCTATGGCATAGGGAAGGTCATCTCCGAAACCTACGGGCGCAAATTCCAGTTTACTGTAGCTCACAAGCTTACCCGTTCCAGAGACCTCGATCCATTCCATGTTGCTTGTAAGGCACTGATAACAGTCCGCCCTGGGCGGAAAGAACACAAGACCACAGTCCTTACATTTGGATGCCATGACCTTGCCTTTTTCCAGGTAGTCGATAAAATCATTTACTTTGGTGATGGAGGTAAAACTCACGGTTCCGAACTTCTTGAATCGATCATCCACCTCTTTTTTTTTCTTACCCATGTTCTTACCTCCCGAGAATGCTGACGTTTCCGTAGAGACCCACACCGCCGATATTGTGCACGAGGCCTATTTCCGGGTCCTTGACCTGCATTTCGCCCGCCTCGCCCCTGAGCTGAAGGACAATGGTCCTTATCTGGGACCCGCCGGTCGCCCCTATGGGATGTCCCTTGGAGAGCAATCCGCCATCCACATTCACCGGGATGCTTCCCTCCTTATAAGTCTCTTTGCTCTTGATGAGCTCTTTCCCTTCACCTGGCTTTGCAAAACCCAGGTTTTCATAGGCCATCATTTCGGCAATGGTAAAGCAGTCGTGGACCTCTGCCACATCGATATCTTTTGCGGTAACCCCGGCCATCCTGTATGCCTGCTCACCAGCCTGCTGAGCCACGGTCAATCCCGTGAAAAGGTCCCTGCCCGGCAGATTAACGGCGGTTGAGGCGGCGCCGAGACCAAGTATCCAAACCGGTTTTTTGCAAAATGCCTTTGCCTTTTCCTCATTGGCCACTATAACACATGAGCTTCCGTCCGCGTTTGCACAGCAGTCTCCTACTCGGAGCGGACTGGCGACCGGGTTTGACATGGGGCTCTCGGGATCCGAAAACATCTCAAAGGTCACACCCTTGCGGTAAACCGCCTTTTCATTGATTTGACCATAGGTGGCAGCCTTTACCCTGATAAGGGCCAGATCGTCGGGCGTGGTCCCGTATGCTGCCATGTGGGCCCTGGCGTACATGGCGTAATAGGCCGGCATCATGGTACCGAAAGGGCTTTCCCACTGGATATCGGCCCCTCGGCCCATCCTCTCCTGTGATTCGGCAGAGGAGATCTCGGACATCTTTTGAAAACCGATAACCGCCACCACATCATGAAGACCGGACTTGACCAATGAATAGGCCGTCCTGAGGCCCATGCTGCTTGAGGAACACAGGCTCTCCAGATAAAACGTGGGCTGGGGAACGAGACCGAGATACTCGGCAAATACACCCGCGGCAGAGCGCTGCTTGTCATATTCCGGGGCCGAACAGATAATAGAAGCATCTATATCTTTAGTCGTTATCGCTGCATCCTGCATGCACTCCTTGAATCCGTCAAAGGCCAGTTCCCTTATTGAACCGGGGTATCCCCGGACAAATGCGCTCTGGCCGACACCAATAATCCCTACTTTTCCCATAGATTACCTCCAGAAAAGAATAATGATTTAGCACTGTAAAGATTGGTTCTAAAAGAAGATGAAGTATAGGAAAAGTACCTTGAGGGGTCAAGGGAAAAGGAATGACCCCTTCCCCCTGACCAAACGGACCCTTATCAATAGGGATGAAATTCTCTTATGCGGAAGGATTTTTCTGCCTTTGAGGGCTTTTTCTTGTAATCCGTGATCTTGAATTTCCCGGTGAACTGGTTTACAAAAGGATGACCCGCCTTTGCCCATGCAACCACGCCGCCATCGTACATCCAGACGTTCTTATAACCATACTTATACAGAAATCCGGCCACGTACCGTGCCCGATGACCGGTACGTCACCATATATAGATTTCAGCGTTCGGGTCCTTGATCTTTTTTGGTATGGAGTACATGTTACCGCTCGAGATATGGTCTGTCCCTTCCATGTGGAACGCATAAAATTCGGGATTGGTTCTCACATCGATCAGGTATGCCTTTTTCTTGCCGGCCATGACATCCTGGTAGACCTTGTAAAATTGATCGACCTTGATGACCTTGTCGCCAGGAATGGCGGCAGCAAAACTCTTATTGATTTCCTTTTCCTTTGCCCTCAAAGGGTTATCTCCGGCAAAGGCAAGACCGGCCGCGCTAAAAACAAACATCGCGGCAAGCGCGAGAATGAACAGTTTCTTCATCGTGATTACCTCCTGAAAATATAAATTTTGGAAATGCCTTGACTCCCTGCGAAGTTTCTCCACCTCCTTTCCGGGCTCAAGTTATAATATTAAGAAACGTGACGGAGTATATCCAATATACCTATCCCCGTCAAGACTATTGCCGCATAATCTCAACGCTTGAAAAGAAGCTATTCTTTAGCCCGTTGCAAAGGTGAGCCATTTTGAAGGCGAGATCTAAACCTTGTGCCAAAATATTATGAAAAGACTAATAATGTTCCGTGTGTTGCCATTTCAATAAAACTATCTTAGACTTTAGCAATAGCAAGTAAACAAAATCATCCACCACCCGTTTTCTAAACCGAACTTTACCCTTAAGCTACGCTGATGAATACGAGGCGTATTTGATCATAGAATCGGTATTGTGAAGAATGCCTTTTAATGATGTTGGCTGGTCGTGGCTGGAAAACCACTCCCACATAAACCAGGAATGCTTGCGTTGCGGGAGCGACTTCCCCAGTGGGAGCGGCTTTTAGCCGCGATTCCTTATTTCACTTTCCCGGGTTTTGAAAGACTTATCAAGGGGATCTAAAAATTTGGCAACACATCCGGTCCATATGATAAAAGTGGATTCGTCCGGAAATCCGAAAGGGGCGATTAGTAAGGCTGGGCAAATCCTGTTGTCCGGCGGGCTGGTGGCCTATCCCACGGAATCCTTTTACGGCCTTGCCGCGGATGCTACAAACGAGACGGCCATCAGACGCCTTTTCCATGCAAAAAAAAGGGGTCCCGGCAGGCCTGTCCTTATCCTTATCCCGACTGCTGAGGTTTTGGATAAATATGTCCATCACATCCCGCCGATTGCCCCCCAGCTCATAAAAAAATTCTGGCCAGGCGGCCTGACCCTCGTATTTGAGGCAGGTCCAAACATCTCACCTCTTTTAACTTCCGGGACAGGCAAAATCGGTATCCGGCTTTCCAGCAATCCTGTGGCCACGGCCCTGACCCGGGCCGCAGGGGTACCAATCACCGGGACAAGCGCCAATTTTTCGGGTGAACCACCTTGCAGGAATGCGGAAGAGGTCCGGCGTTCACTTGGCCACGGTGTTGATCTGATTCTTGATGGCGGAAGGACAAAGGGAGAAATCGCCTCCACGGTTCTTGACGTGGCTGTTGATCCTCCTCGAATCCTGAGACAGGGGATGGTGTCTCAGGATGAGATACTCACTAACATTCGAATATGCCGTCCGGAAACCGGTTGAGTTTTATCATACCCTGTTGGGTCACCACCCAGGTATTTTCTATTCCGACAACCCCTTGTCCGGGAAAAATGAATTTGGGCTCCAGGGCCATCACCATGCCTTCCTCTAACATGGTATCGCTGTTACGACCTATAACCGGCCACTCATCAATTTCGAGCCCCACGCCGTGCGCAACAAACGGAACAGGTTCGGGATAGCCCATAAAACCCTCCTCAAGACCGGCCTTTTCCGCTATTTTCAATGCCAGATTGTAAAGATCTCCCGCTCTCACCCCGGGTCTGCCTTTCTCGGTCAGCTTATCCTGGACTTCCAGCATGACGTTGTGGGCACGATGCAATTTTTCCGGGAGATTTCCCAGGGAAAAGATACGGGACTGATCCGCTATGTAACCTTCCACGTTTGCGGCATAGTCCACAAAAACGGGTTCATGTTGCCCTATTTTGTCCTTTCCCGCACTTTGCGAATAAAACGGGCCAAGACCCTTACCACCCGTGGGGCCGGCCGAATTGCTCGCAACGGCCCCGCTTTTTCCGGCCATGACATGTCCGTACAGGCATTCCATATTAAAAGTGCGCGTGCGGACAAATCCCGGGTGCCCATCGCCCCTGTAAAAGGCCTCGATTCTCAATGCCAGATCGGTTTCCGTCCTGGATTCGGCTAAAAATCCGGGCATTTTTTCGTACATGCGATCCGCCATGTCGGCGGCCTTTGTGATACAAGAGACCTCATAGTCCGACTTGATCATACGGACGCCGCGGATCAATGGGGTTATGTCGACTATCTCCGCATCCGGAAAGAGTTTCCGGTAAGAAAGATAGAGTTTTGAAGGGAGGATATCCAATTCCAGGCCGAGCCTTTTGGGAAGCTTTTTCGTGTGTTTCATTATCAATTCGGGGACCCGGGATAAACCGGAAAGCGGGACAATATCCTCTATGGCGGAATCTTTTCCGGCCCTTTCCAGGCTCTTTCTGACCAACAAAAGGGGCCTGTCATGGGCCGGGACCCAGAGGTGGGCGTCCTGGTCGGTACCGGAAAGGTAATACAGGTCTGTCTTCTGGAGCAGGATGGCGCCATCCACTCTATTGGCAACGAGTCGTTCCCGGAATCTTTTCAACCTCTCATCTATCTCATTTTTCATGGATGTTTGTTGCATTTAAAATTCTCCTCTTTGTAAACGGCTTGACTTATTGTGAAAAAATTCATTATATCAAAAAATCTGGGTGCCATATCCGCCGATGTGGTCGGCTCGCACAAGATTTGAAGAACCGGGTAATGTGGCAACCTCACTTAAGGGGCAAAACAAAAAATAGAACACTAAACAAAAAGGTGCAAGAACGGAAGACCATAATTGTCATGAATGAATCCCCCAAGACAGTTGAAACCAGCCTGGAATACCT
>DAOUXC010000041.1 GCA_030666795.1 Desulfobacteraceae bacterium | reverse complement strand
TACCATTCCTTGAGCAGACCTCGACGCTCAAGTAGAGCTTTGTAACTGGAGTATGCCCCGCTACGCCGAAACATTTTCCTGACACGCTCGTAATCGTCCGGGATGTATTCTTCGACAAACTCAAAGACCAGATTCCGCCCGAGGTTCAAGTCATTCTTGTGGGGGATTTCAATGCAGTGCTCCCAATCAAGAGAATCCTCATCCTCTATTTCATCGATCCCTGCCATATCCGAACGGCACAGGATCTTCCCGGTATCCTTGCACACCACAGCCGAGTTCATCCCGTACATCGCAGAAGCGACATACATGAAGGCATTTTCAATTTCTGAGAATGAGAACTTGACCATATCTGTCTACGCGTAACGCCCCGCCTGAGCAGCGGCCCTCTCTTGGACCGGACTTCTACAGGCTTTTACGTTAAACCTCAATCTTCATGCCGTCTGCTCTAGGCGGATGTTATGCGGTAATAAAGTGAAACGGTTGAATTACCATAACCATAAATACTTTATTGTGTATCCCAGAATACCAACAGGAAGGGTTATCACTGGATATAATATAACTTGATATTCCTTGCTCTTTGGAGGCCAATTCTTACCAAGAGACATCGGGATAACAGTAAATGCAAAAGCCATTAGTATCCCTATAATGCAACTTACCATCGAAAAGGGAAATTTCCAGAAAATTTGCATCAAAATCGGCAAAATGATTACTCCCCAAATGAAACAGCTGAGACCAACAAAATAATATATCTTTCTTTTTGATGTATTATTTATATGGTTATTATTCATGATCTGTTACGCATAACGTTAAAGATTGTAAACGGAGTGAAGCTTGTCTTCATTCCTTTTATCCCGCCACAGCGAGATTGGACTGAGCCGCGTTTACGGTCTATGGGGTTTTAATCCGGTTCCTCTTTTTGTCCTCTAAGATTCAGAGTCATTATTTTCAGGGTTTGGGACGGCATAGGTGTCAGGCCTACACATTTCACATATTTCAACATTCATAAACATTTTTGTAACAAATCGACATCCGGCCTGAACTTCTGTAATGTTGTTTGTTTTTGTCAATTGCGTAGGCCTCACCCCTATGTCTTGCCTATGTCTTGCTTTTCTTTAAGTTTGGATGCTGAGACCCCCCTAAAGTGCTATGTCTTCTATCAATACTATTTCAACTAAATTTTAAAAGAGCGTCCCGCTGTCGCTGTCCACCCAGCGGGCCGAACCGGTTGAACGGCTTGTTATTCCGGCCTTTACTCCAACGGTTCATTGAACAGAACAAACCTCTCGAATGTAACCGTGTCGAGATTGTACTTTGCCTTGAGACGCCTAACCGTGTCGTCGACTGTGCCTGGTTCGGGAAGACAATCAGCGAGAAAGCATTGACCTGAGGCCTCTGTCACCGGTGGGTCAATTACGGAGAAGCTACTGCCGAACGCCCTCGCGAAATCGGTAGCTCTAAAACGCGAGTAAGACGGCGACAGGGGGTTCAGACAGAGCGTCAAGGTCCGATCATCGTGTACAACGACTGCATCCAGGTGTCTGTAGCGCCGGAACATCCCCCCGTGCAGAAAGAAGCAGGGCTTCTCATAGGACTGGCCTGACGTATCGCGGCCTTCCAGCAGCTCGGTACCATAGACGAGCGGCAAAACAAACGATGTCGTCAGGACAGTCATGCCATACGGTTTGCGCGTTATGAACCACACTATTCCGAAGTCGGCATCAGTCCGGTCGGGATAGTCACGGATCTGATGCCACCCTTCCCTTATGCGGCTGGAGAGGGAACTTGGCCGTCCCGGGTGTACCATGCCTCGTGGAGCATCCAGTAGCTGCCGCAGGCGCTTGTCATCTTCTTTCGACTTCACCTCGATCAGGATATCACCGACCGGTCCGTAGACTCGAAGGTCAGGTGTGCGGTTCTCGGAGGACTCCAGAATCGTGTCGACAGACAAGCCTAAGCCCTGAAGAAGTGACATGACTGCTCCTGCGTCGATGTCCGGCTTCATGGTTATCTCCGTGTCAGTGGAATGAAGAACGTCATAGGTGTCAGGCTCACACATTTCACATATTTCAACATTCATGAAAACTTTCGGAACAAATCGACACCTGGCCTAATCTTCTTTAATGCTGTTTGTTCTTGCCAATTACTTAGGCCTGATACCTATGTCTTGTTGCTTACCCTAAAAGCATAACCATATCTTCTTCATACGCATCATATGAATCCCATCCTAAAATTATTAGGACATCATATGCACAGCTCTTATTAACAAGCTTAAACTTGCTACCGAATTTAATTTCAAGATTCTTGAAACAGTCAACAACACTTTGTCGAAAATTCCCTTCCTCGAAATGCATAGCTTGGTTACGGCTTTGCCAAATAATATTCTTGAGACTTTCTCTGCCAATTATTCTACCATCGTGGCATTTTGATAAATTTTGGTACTCAAAAGAGATTCCTTGTTTTGCAATTTGCAGTATAGCTCCGGCAATTATGTTCAAGGAATCCGTGTTGGCAACAATGAAACTCAAAATATCTTTTGCCTCTTTCGATAAATTTTCTGAAGTTCTATTGAATCCATATAAATCAATAATCCCCTCAGAGGTAAAACCAACCTCTTTCATAGAATCAAATAGATTTTTCTCTGCTTCAATCATTGTCCTTCTTGACAACAATTTTTCATTTAGCAAGTCCCTTTCCTTATTGAGGATTCGCAGCAGATTTTCAGAGGCATATTTCGTATCGATAATGTATTTGTGCATTTCATAAATCGAATGTTTGAAGCCAGTGGCGCGCCAAGCCTTACCCGACAAGACCGCAGATCATTTTAGCGTCCCCTGAACTGACTGGGTTGGGTTTTTTTCATTTTAGGTTAAGGACAAAATTATAACATCGTTTATCTGAAAATCAGCAAAAATTGGACTTTTATCTGTGTGTAAATAATTAAAATGAATAGCAAGTTCCTCAGGTTTTAATCTTTCCATTATAACCAATTCAATATTGCCTACAAATTTACAAATGACGCTTTCCTTAAGCTCACAAATACCATCATCCCTACTTATAAATTCAATGTTTTTTCTACGGGTTTCTTCAAGGTGGACGTAGTCTCCGTAGTCCGTAGTAATATCCAGGCTTACGGTTGCTATGAAAAAGCATTCAACGGAATATGTTTCATCTCCTAAAAAGTTTATTTTTCCAAAATCAACATCATATATTTCATCCAAATCAATTTCTTCAATCAGTGCTGAAAATATTTTCATTTCAAGAATAGTAGCAGGGTCAGAAATATCATCCTCATCAAAATAAACCTCCGTTAGGTTCGACTGTTCTGAGTTGATAAAGCCGCTCAACATTTCCCGACATTCCTCTGTTGCCATAAAGGACTTTATGCTTTGGATGCGCTCTGACTCAGCATCAAGTGCTGTTATTGCTTCTTCAATTTGGGGGAGAGCGAACAAGTCTTTGAGGCTTGGTGATGTTGTAATCTTTTCATTCACATCTAGGCATTCCTTAAAATGCCCATCTTTAATTACCACATACAAAGAGTCACAATATTCCAGGACTTCATTGATAGCATACATAATAAATGCATCGGGGAAATCTTCTCTACTTTTAGCTCGCCTAAAGGCATTATTCCCAGCAAAATAATCATCTAAAACATTTTCGAGACAGAAAGGATCGACTTCTATAATTGATGCGTTTATTTTATCGGCCCATGCTTGGAACGACTCAGTAAATGATTCCAATATATTGATTGTAAGGCCTTTCAAATATTTAGACATTTCATCAAGGTGCTCATTCTGTTTCGCGCTGAATAGCTTTGTTTTTTGGAAATTATCTACTTTTTTACAAATATTTTGTATGTCTGAGCTAATTCCTGAAGCTTTTTTTGTTAAAAATTCACGTTTTACGATCTCAGGAATAAATACTTGTACTTTTTCATCATACACTAGCCTTGCAAGTATTTGCATCTGTCGTGACTCAAAACCTTCTTGCAGGATTATGTTTGTATCAATGAGGATGTTTATCAAACGAACCTCCTGTCATATTTTTTGCAGGCCAACGTTAAAGATTGTAAACGGAGAGAAGATTGTCTTCATTCCGTTTATCCCGCCACAGCGGGATTGGACTGAGCCGCGTTTACGGTCTATTGAAGTGGTTTAATCCGGTTCCTCTTTTTGTCCTATAAGATTCAGAGGCATTGTTTTCAGGAAAGCTGAAGGAGATCAGCTCAGGACAATTACGATGAATCTTATATCCTATCATCATTAAATCTGTGAAGAATGAAGACCCATCTTCCTTTTTTCCGATTTATTCAATCTGCAACTTTTCGAAATCGACAAGATCTTGTGGCCTTCCGCTTGCACGCTTATTGATCAAAAGGTCGTCTTTTGATATGAAATTTATGTTGAAATCATCGAAATCCGCAATAATACGATTATTGAAACAGGTCTTAAAATCTACTCCGTCGATAGATGTAAGGATTTCTAAACGCATTGGGGGGACACCCATTCTGATTACCTTTTGCTCTTTCAAGAACAGTTCTTTTTGCAACTCGGGAGGATCAAACCCAAACTCCTTCAGGGCCTCCACCATCTTTATGGCATTTTGCTCATTAATGGCGATCCAAATATCCATATCACCTGTTGCTCGTGGATAGCCGTGGTAACCTACAGCATATCCTCCAATAACAAGGTAATCAATTTTCTTTGAGTTCAGCAATTGTAAGAACTCTTTGAAGTCTCTCGGAAACTCTATCATGGCCAAACATCGCCTTTCTCATAAATTCAACGGCTTCTAATCGTTCGACGCAACTCCGATCACGCCAATAGTCTAAATCATCAGGATCATGCAAATCGGCTACTTCAAAAACATTTCTTTTTATTTTTTCTTCGATCATTTCCTTCTCCGAAGAACGATAAAGATTGTTGTGAGACAGTTCGCTTTTTAGTTGATTTTTGTTAATTTTAAAATAAGTAGGGTAAAATGGTCAAGAAAAATCTATTGTAATCAGCAAACACCAGTAGAACTGGTGGTACGAAGAAGGTCCCTAAAAGGGGCCGTATTAAACCCTCTTTAGGTTTTTTTGACAGGATGAACACGATTTTCAGGATTTTTTTTGAAAAGACAGCGTTTCAAAGGCATATGTGGAGGCTCGTCGGAAGTAAAAGTAAATAAGCTTATTTTTAGTCACGATGAATCCTCCTCATTGATCCAGATGAAATACCATCTGGCCCAATCACTTTGTGATGACTTTGAAACAAAACCATTATATCTGTAAAATCCTGTCAATCCTGTGGATCTTGTCTGATTTAACGTCTTTATAAATGCCTATAGCCTTTATTATGCAAACAATATTACTACCTTCGCTAAAAGTCTCCTATGAACACATTGCGAGAGTAGCGAAGAAACGACTGATGAAATGCCATTTTACGAAACTGTCATTGCTAACAGTAAAGTTTCTCAAAAACAGGATATGTCTTCTGATTTACAGGATAAAATTAATCCAGTCCATCCTGTTAATCCTGTCAAAAAAACATACAGCTAAATTATTACAGTTTGGGGAAGACGGGATTAGGAGAGAGGATTAAACATTAAAGCGGATACTCAGGATGTTGCCGTCCTGGACAAGATAATTTTTTCCTTCCAGTTTCATCAGGCCCTTTTCGCGAACCGCCTTTTCGGACCCTAATGCAATTAAATCATCATATGTAAAGCATTCCGCACGTATGAATCCACGGGCCAGGTCCGAGTGAATGGTGCCGGCCGCGTCAAGCGCGGTATTGCCCTCATGAATATTCCACGCCCTCACCTCGTCAGACCCCACGGTAAAGAAACTGATATTTCCCAAAAGCCCATAGGCCAGGCGGGTCAAACGATCCCGGGCCGATTCCTGAATGCCCATATCGGCCATAAAAAGTTTCTCTTCTTCAGGATCATTCAGGGTGGATAATTCCATCTCAAATGTTCCGGCAAATTCGATGACCCGGTGTTTCTTTTCAATCTCGCTCAAAAGGTCGCCATTCTTCCCAAACCCGGATTCGTCCGAGTTGATGATGACCATGAGCGGCTTTTGCGTGAAGAATTGAAAACCACGCACTATCTTTTCCTGCTCTTTGTCAAGGTCAAGCTCGCTGACAGCCCTGTTCTCGCTCAAATGCTCGACTATTCTGCGAAGGACCTTCTCTTCCGTTTGAAGGGCATTTGTTTTTTTCCCTCGCATGTAGGCATGCGCGATTCGTTCCAACCTGTTTTCCGCAATGATCAGATCGGAGATCAATAACTCGTCGATGATTTTTTCAATATCATTTACCGGTGTCAAAACAGACTCCGGTTCATTTGCAAAATTTCTAACCACAATGGCCAGGGCGTCCGCAATCTTAATCAGACCCATATCCGGACCGGAAAAGAGCCCTTCTCTTGCCGAGCCTTCGGTTACACCCACAAAATCAATGACCTCGATAGTGGAAAAGATCGTTTTTTTGGGCCGGTACATGTCTGAAAGACGACTGATTCGATCATCAACCACCTCTACTATCGCCACATTCGGTTCGGCTTTGGTGTTTGCGTAAGAAGTAACCTGGGCCTCCTGTTTGGTCAAGGCATTAAATATAGTAGTTTTTCCCGAGTTGGGCAGGCCAATCAATCCTATTCTCATAAATTTGTCTCTTTCACTTCTTTAATTTTCCACAAAAGTTCAGCCACTAAGGCACTAAGTCACAAAGATTACGATACACTTCTCTTGATAAAATAAATGTTCCAATTTTTATTAAAGGTATAATTTCTTATTTTGTGCCTTCGTGTCTTGGTGGCTGAACGGTTACAATCACGCAATCTCACGGGTTTTGTAGAAGCTGATATCCGGCCACTTCTCCATGTAGAAACCGAGTTCCCATTCACTGGTCGTAAGAAATGCCAGTTTACCTTCGGAATCCTTAGCCATATAGGCGCTGTTTTTCTTTTCAAACTCGGTCATTTTTCCGGGATCGCCGGAATCGACCCATCTGGCGACTTTATAATCAACCGGTTCATAAACGGCATCGACTCCGTATTCGGTCTTAAGCCTGGCCATTGTAACATCAAACTGCAGAAGACCGACCACGCCTAACAGGTAATCGTTGTTAGTCACCGGACGGAAAACCTGGACAGCCCCTTCTTCCCCAAGCTGTATCAGGCCTTTTTGAAGTTGCTTTATCTTGAGCGGATTTTTCAGTATGACCCTTCGGAAATGGTCGGGCGCAAAATTCGGGATACCCGTGAATTTCAGCGGTTCTTTTTCCGAAAAAGTATCACCGATCTTGATTGTGCCGTGGTTATGAATCCCTATAATATCGCCGGGAAAGGCTTCTTCAATGTTCTCCCTCTCCCTTGCCATAAAGATCGTGGCATTTGCAAGAGCGATTTCCTTGTCCACCCTGTGATGCATCACTTTCATTCCACGGGTAAATTTCCCTGAACAGATCCTGATAAATGCTATCCTGTCCCTGTGAGCAGGATTCATGTTTGCCTGAATTTTAAAGGCAAAACCCGAAAAGGGTTTTTCATAAGGGGAAACATTACGTGAGACAGCAGCCCTGTCATCCGGAGACGGGGCCATCTCCACAAAGGCATCAAGCATCTCTTTCACACCAAAATTATTGATCGCGCTTCCGAAGAAGACCGGGGTTTGATTTCCATTCAGGTAATGCTCAAGCTCAAACGGGTTGGCAGCCCCCTCAATCAACTCTATGTCATTACGAAGTTCCCGGGCCTGGCTGTCAAGGTATTCATCCAGTCTGGGATCAGACAGGTCTTTTATAACAATTCCGTTCCTTTTTGCCGTGTCCTTTCCGGGATTAAACAGGTGGAGTTCATGATGGTGCAGGTTGTAGACCCCCCTGAACCTCTTGCCCATACCGATGGGCCAGGAAAGGGGCGCGCATTCAATCTGAAGTTTGTTCTCGATGTCATCCAGGATATCGAGGGGTTCCATCCCTTCACGGTCAAGCTTGTTTATAAATGTGATTATAGGGGTATTCCTCATCCTGCAGACTTCCATCAATTTCTCAGTCTGGGGCTCGACCCCTTTGGCGCTGTCAATGACCATCAATGCGCTGTCAACGGCAGTAAGGACCCTGTAGGTATCCTCTGAAAAATCCTGGTGCCCCGGGGTATCCAGCAAATTGATTTCAAATCCGTTGTATCTGAACTTCATCACGGATGTTGTTATTGATATCCCGCGTTCCTTTTCAATTTCCATCCAGTCGCTCACGGCATGTCTTTCTGCCTTACGTGCCTTGACAGCCCCGGCCTGCTGGATCGCGCCTCCGAAAAGGAGGAGTTTTTCAGTCAACGTGGTTTTTCCGGCGTCAGGATGACTGATAATTCCGAAGGTACGTCTCTTATCAACTTCTTTTCTATTATAACTTTCCATTTACTTCACTATCCCTTGCGCAGACGAATTGCCTCCGGCGTAACCTCGACCAGTTCGTCTTCATTGATATATGCAATACATTCTTCAAGGCTCATCTTTGTCCAAGGTGTAAGAATCACGTTTTCATCCGACCCTGAAGCACGCATGTTCGTCAATTTTTTGCCTTTTGCAGCGTTTACCACCAGATCCTGTGGCCTGCAGTGTTCCCCGATTATCTGACCGCCATAAATCCTGATTCCGGGCCCGTAGAAGAGCCTTCCCCGATCCTGAAGGTTAAACAGGGCAAAGGCCACGGTTGTGCAGGATTCCTTGGCCACCAGGACGCCTTTATTACGGTTTCGAATTTCACCTGCAAAAGGCCCGTATTCCAAAAAGACATAATTCATAGTCCCCATGCCTTTTGTGTCCGTTAAAAACTGCGACCTGAACCCTAAAAGGCCGCGTGTAGGGATCTTGTAGATCAGACGGGCCATCCCATTGTCCTGGTTCATCTCAAGCAACTGGCCCTTAAGTTCTCCCAGCTTTTCAATGACTGTGCCCATGTACTGTTTGTCAACGTCGATCGTCAGTTCTTCAAAGGGTTCAAGTCGTCTGCCGTTCTCTTCTTTGACAATGACCTGGGGCCTGGTAACCTGGAATTCATATCCCTCACGCCGCATTTTCTCGATGAGGATCGAAATGTGAAGTTCTCCCCTGCCCGAGACCTTGAAACCCCTGCCGGTATCCAGAGCTTCGACCTGAAGGGCCGCGTCGGAGAGCTCCTCCCTTTTCAGTCGCTCCGTCAGATGACTTGAAGTAGAGTATGTGCCTTCGGTTCCCGCAAAGGGTGAATCATTTGGGATAAAATTGGTGGAAATAGTGCAAGGGTCGATTTCCATGGGTGGAAGGGGGGCAGGATCATCCGGGTCGGTGTAAGTTACACCCAATGTAACATCATCCATCCCTGCAACGGCAACTATTTCGCCGACCCCGGCGATATCCGTGGCAATTTTCTTGTTCCCTTCGAAACGGTACACCTTACTGATGCGAGCCGGGACAAGCGCTCCGTCACGCCGTGCCATGACAATTTCCTTGTTGATATTCAATGTTCCACCCGTTATCTTGCCGATCCCCAATCGCCCAAGATAGGGAGAATAGTCAATGGAACTCACGAGCATCTGAAGCGGTGACTTCGGATCCCCTTGAGGCGCGGGTATATGTGTAATGATCGTTTCAAATAGGGGTTCCATGGACGATTCTTTGCCTTTAGCTTCGGTGAGGATATAACCTTCCTTTGCAGAGGCAAAAACAACCGGAAAGTCAAGAATGTGATCTGGCGCGTTCAGCTTGACAAATAGATCAAAGACCTGATCGACGGCCCATTCCGACCGGGCCGCGGGTTTGTCTATCTTGTTTATGACAACAATAATGGGGAGTTCCAGCGCGAGAGACTTCTTGAGCACAAAATAGGTTTGCGGCATTGGACCTTCCTGGGCATCAACGAGCAGAACGGCCCCGTCAGCCATCCTCAGGACCCGTTCGACCTGACCGCCGAAATCGGCATGACCGGGAGTGTCTATGATATTGATCCGATAGTCCTTGTAACGGAATGAGGCGTTCTTGGATGCAATGGTAATACCCCGTTCCCGTTCCAGATCCATAGAGTCCATAAAGCGTTCGGCCACGTGTTCATTTTCCCGGAACATCCCGCTCTGCTTGAACATCTGGTCTACAAGTGTTGTTTTTCCATGATCAACATGTGCGATAATTGCAATATTTCTGATATTGTTCTGATCCATTTTAACCCTTTAGCACTTTACAGCATTCCCGGATTCAAAAGGCTGAAATGTTAAATCCCTTCAGTATCCCGCCTCTGCCCGTCCGGAATGGTAAGTGCAAAAAAAACCGGTCATTGTAATACATAATCAAACGACCGGAATTTGATCGACTAATTTTTTAAACTGTTTAGTAAACCTCAACAACAGTATAATGTAAAGCAGAAATGACTAAATTCAATGATAATTCTTGTGTTCATTGACACATCTATTCTTGTTTTGCTAATGTCGTTTTCTTTTTTGAAAGACATGGCCTTGAAACAAACGGCTGAATTCCTGGTCCCGATACTGAAGACAGGACAGGTAAGTTCTCAAAAAATCTGTCTTAAAGCCAAATTCACGGGCGGAGCCTCATATATTTTGGGAACCCACCAGGACAACTGGCAACAACATAACGATATTATTAGAAAGGTTGTAACTGCTCAGGTTCAACGTTCAGAGGAGACATGAAGAAAACACCAAAGCGATTAACCGTGAACCTGACAACCCGAGTAGTTACGAAAGGATAACAAGATGGGTCTAATATCCGGGTCCGGAAGCTTTACCAGGTATGTTGCGGAAGGCACTCTTCCGGAAAACTTCATGGAAAGTCTGTCTGAAAAAATCGTGGGGCATTCCTTTCGGAACCTTGACGAAACATCGATTGCTGAACGCTCTGTAGGCTGGGTCAATGTCATGGACATGTTCGATAACCGGTTCGCGGGTCTTGAATTTCTCAAAGAACCCTACGTCACCATGTCTCTCAGGGTAGATGAGAAAAAGATCCCCTCAACGGCCCTGAAACAGTACTGTCTGGAGGCCGAAGAAAAGATCAAGGAGGCTGAGGATCTTGATTATCTGCCGAAAAATCGGCGCTTTGACATAAAAGACGGCGTCAGGCTCCGTCTCCTTAAGAGGGCAATTCCCGTTTCCAGGACCTATGATATGATCTGGAACTACAATACCGGTCTTGTAATATTCGGCTGCACCACGAACAAGCTTTGCGACGAATTCATGGAATTTTTTCTAAGGACATTTAGTATTCATCTCCAGACAATCTGCCCCTATACTCTTGCCTGCGGCTTTCTGGAAAAAGAAGGCACTTCACCCGATGTTGTTGACGGCCTGAGTCCGTCGAATTTTTCAAAGGAGAAATAGGTATGCAGATTTTGGAAAAGGTAAGAGAAACGGAATTTCTGGGAAATGAATTTCTTGTCTGGCTATGGTTCAGGTCGGAAACAGGCAGGGGGCTCTTTGACCTCGGTGATAAGGGAAGTGCCGAACTCTGGCTGGACGGAAAAATCACTCTCCAATCAGAAACCGAAAGGGGGGTGGAGACAATCACCTGTGCAAGTGAAACTCCCAACATGAAAGAAGCCCGTTTTGCACTGGCAGAGGACAAAAAAATCATCCGGGCTGCCATAAAATTGGATATTGGCGACAACCAGTGGTCGTTTATCCTTGATTCCACATGGATGAATTTCAAGACTTTTAAGTCGCCTAAGGTAATTCAGGACAGAGAAGAAGACCCTGACGGAATTTTTTATGAAAAGATGTACCTCATAGAAGAGGCCGTATCCGTCATGGATGAAATATATCAGTCTTTTATAAGACTCCGTGTTTCGCCTGAATGGGGAACCGAGGAGCATCCGGCACTCATCAAATGGATAAGCGAAGGCAAATAGTATCGCACCCCCGCTCCGTCATCGCAGGATTCAATAAGATATTAAACCGGCAATTAAATTTCACAAAAAAATGGCCTATCCCGTTAAAACATAAATTCTTCAAAAAAAGGTGAGGGAATGATGTCTTTTTATAGCGACTGGCGGGAGGGCGCCGTCATTTCAGCGGTGTTACGGGGGGGGGACCCCCCGGCCCCGAGCCCATGCGGGGGGAACAGGGAGGGGGGAGGCTTCCCACGCCCGTAACACCTTGAAATGACCAGCCCGGGAGACTCGGAGACGAAAAAAAGATATCATCCCCGAACCGTTACCCGTTAAGCGAAAATATTCGGCTATTTAATTGCCGGGTTAATATCATTACCGACAGCTTGAGCGGCTTATTATCTTCCAATAAACTTCTAACCGGAACGCCTTTGATTAAGTTAATACCCGGCTTAAAAAATGACCTATTGCCTCACTCACTTTGTCCGGTTTTTCAAGAGGTGAAAGGTGACCTGCATCTTCTATGGTTACCAGCCTGGCGTTTTTGATATTTTTCTCCAAAAAGGTTCCGTACTTAAAAGGTGTTATACTGTCATGATTTGCGGCCAGGACTAAAACCGGGACCTCGATTAAGCCCAACTTTTCAATCACATCAAAATTGTCACATGCCCGAAAATCACCTGACGCGACATCAGGTCGGCATTTTGTACATGCGTTGATTTTCACGCTAAGTTTTTCAAAATCGCTTTTCTTTGAAATAGCCGTATCACAAAGCATTTTAACGAAAGATCCATAGTCCTTCTCAACAGCTTCAAAGATTGCCGGCATCACCTTGAGCCTTGCGCCGGTATTCATCAGGATACCCGCGGGGAAAAAATCTGCATTATCTATTAAAAGCTGCTGAGTAATAGCACCACCCATGCTCAGACCGCAGGGAATAACAGGTCGAGGTGCATCGATTAGATTTATAAAGTCCATAACCGACCGGGCATAATCGACGATACTTTCTTTACCGGGGCTTGGACTTGAACCATGACCCGGAAGATCAATTGCGATGGTATTTGCAATTTCCGCAAGAGACTTTACTTGTGATTCCCAAAAAATATTGGTTAAAGCCGCCCCATGAATAAAAATCAGTGTCGGCTTTTCAGGATCGAGAGGCCACTGGCCCGAAATAAACCCAATCCCGCCTGCTTCCCTTTTTTCCATGATATCAACCCTCTCCTCTTATAGGAACGACGCAGATGAAATCAAACGGCCCCGACCCCGTATTCCTGAATTGGTGGACCTCGTCGTCATCGATATAAACATAATCGCCCTTTTGCACCTCATGTTCATTGCCCGCCGGATCTGTCACGGCGCCCTTGCCTGCTTCGATTTTTACAAGGTGCGGAAAATCATGGGTGTGATGCGCACTTATCCCACCGGGCCCTATACTGAAATAGCGCATCACGATCTCCTGTGATCCGTCGTCCGGACCTATGACGATTTGCTTTTTCACATGATCATACCCCTCAAGATCTGCGAAGGGAACATCACTCAATTTCTTAATAATCATGGCTTTCTCCTTTGCCTTTTAATAATACTAACCTGTGTTTTTTATGCAACATTGGGGTAAAGCTGGCCACCTGTCTCCTTTCAGGCAGGCCGGAATTCATGGTTCCATAGCACTTTTAGATGCATATGTGCAAGGTCAAAAAAACATTGATTGTTTTACTTATTAGATCTATTTATTAATACATTGATCCGAAACGGCAAGAAATTGTTCAACACTGTTTCATGAGAGCCCGATAGGATCAGGATATCATATATTAAAAAGGAGATTTGACCATGTTAAAGAAGTTTTTTGTCATTTCAGCAATTTTATTATTCAACGCTTCAATGGTTTTTGCCGGTTCGGATGTGAATATGCATGAAGGCCTCTGGGAAATCACATCCGAGGTAAAAATGCCCGGTATGAACATGCCGCCATCGACACACACGCAGTGTATTACCAAGGATGACCTTGTTCCTCAAAAGGCCCAGTCGGGACAGGGATGTCAGGTCACAGATGTTCAGTATAAGGGGAATACTGTGACTTGGAAAATAGAATGCTCCGGCCAGGGTGGTGTTATGACGGGAACCGGTCGGATTACCTACAATGGGGAAAGCTTTGTGGGCCAGATGAAAATGATCATGCCCGGTCAAGGGATGAAGGTCACTACCCACATGAAGGGACGACGTATCGGGGATTGTCAATAATTATGGAAAGTGTTGTCTGACCTTAACTTCTGCGAGAAAGGTGGGGCGAGACAAATGGAGGAGATTATGACGGATATTTCCATGCAAGAGAGATATGAGAGGGCAGCGGGCGTTATCTGCAAACAGGGCATGGTGCCCTTCCCGGTTAACGACACCACGATTTCAATCCTGAAAAACGTGGTCGGGGACAACGAAGATGAACTCGATTTCATTTATGCGTTCCGTGAAAAAGCCTCTCAGACCATGGAGCAGATGAAGGTTTCGATCGAGTTCCCGGAAGAAAAGATTGATCAAATGGCAAAAAGTCTGGCCCTGAAAGGCCTGATATTCAACCAGCCGAATTCCGCCGGGGTCATGATCTACCGTCTGCTTCCCCTCATGACTGTTGGATTGATGGAATATAAGTTTATGGGTGATTTGAAATGGGACGAGGAAGAAAAACAGCTCGCCGAATTGTTCCAAAGGCTCATGGACGACGTCAGGGATCAGATCCAGGAGAATTATGACAATCTCGTCCCCATGCTGAAACAGGCCCCCCCGGTAGACCGGACCGTCCCGGCCCGGACCACGGAAGATGGCAATGCCCTTAGGGTCATTCCCCTTGACAGGGACATAGAGGTGCCCGAAGAGTTTGTGCTTCCGAGCCAGTCGGTGGATGAGATTATAGCCAAATTCGACGAGATAGCTGTGGGCCATTGTTTCTGTCGCCAGCGCCGTAAAATTTTGGGTGAGCCCTGCGCGACTGACGCACCGGTGATAAACTGTTTCACCTTCGGGAAATCCGCCCGTCACACAGTCGCCCAGGGATTTGCCCGGATGGTCTCTAAAGAGGAAGCTCGCACGATAATGCAGGAAGCAGAGGAGGCCGGTCTGGTTCACAAGGCATTTCATCCGGGCTCCAATGTGTCACGCCCGGAAACGAGTATCTGCAACTGCTGCAAGGACTGCTGCGACACGTTGCACCTCTGGCGCGACGGCGCATTCCCTTTAATCAATTCGACTTACTACCTGTCAGTAATAGACCAGGACGAATGCACGGGCTGCGGGATCTGTGTGGAAAGATGCCCCACCGATGCAATACAACTGAATGACGAGGGAAAGGCCGAACGCGAAGAAAGCTACTGCTTCGGCTGTGGAATTTGCGCCCGTTTCTGTCCGGAAGAAGCCATTTCGCTAAAGGAAGGCCTGCGGAAGGTGACGATCCTTCCACCCCGCCTGCGAGAGACGGCCTAAGGGCGAAAACATGGATCATCCGGTAAATGAGTACCGCGAAACTGTTTGGATATGAAGTTGGCAGATGGGAAGGTTGAAGCAGTCTTTTCTTCGATTCCGAGCTTCTCGGCCTGTCGAAGATCCCGCTATGCG
>DAOUXC010000073.1 GCA_030666795.1 Desulfobacteraceae bacterium | reverse complement strand
GCAAAAAAGAGAATCAGGGTAATTTATTCTAAACTGAGTTTCGGGACAACTCATTGCCCTTGCCCCCTTGGGAGCAAGGCAAGCTTACCCCCTTTTAGGGGTTAACACAATACCACCCCCTCTGGGGGTGGATACTTTATTTATGCTCTTTTACTCAGTCATCCGGAAAGGGCTGTAGGCTAAAAGCAATTTATGATTAGACACTGCTTTCTCTTTATGACAGATATTTTTATGGAAAGGTTTTTAAAACAAAGGAGGTGATGGCCGGGAGTATCTAACCGTATGATAATAGAAATCTAACAAAATCCTAACAATTTGGAGCTAACTTTTTCAAAGAATTTAATCAGGAGGAAAATATATGAAATTTAAAGGTTTTTCAATAATTACATTTGTCGTGGGTCTGTGGTTGATCGCGGGTTTTGCTTTTGCCGGCAATATAGTCATTAAAGGTTCCACCACGGTGCTTCCCATTGCCCAGAAAGTAGCCGAAGCCTATATGAAGCAGAACCCTGATGTGAAGATTTCCATTTCCGGTGGCGGATCCGGAAACGGTATAAAGGCGCTCATTGACGGGAGCACGGATATTGCGGACAGCTCCCGATTTATCAAACAGAAAGAAGTCAAACTGGCCGTGAACAAGGGGAGATATCCCGTGCCATTTGCCGTGGCCTATGACTGCATCGTGCCGGTGGTACACCCCGGCAATTCGATCATGAATATCACCATGCAGCAGCTAAAGTCCATTTACAAAGGCGAAATCAAGAACTGGAAAGAGATCGGGGGTCCGGATCGTCCCATGGTGGTCATTTCCCGCGACACCTCCTCCGGGACTTACGAGGTATGGCACAAGAAAGTTATGAAGAAGGAACGGGTGTTCCCGGGAGCCCTTCTCCAGGCCTCCAACGGAGCCATTGTTCAGGCCGTTTCAAAAAACAAAAATGCGGTTGGTTATATTGGTCTCGGGTATATGGATAAGAGCGTAAAGGCCTTGATGGTCGACCGGGTGAAGGGATCGGAGGAAACCACCTTGAACGGCTTATTCCCGGTCAGCCGGCCCCTTTACATGTTCACACCGGGCTGGCCCAAGGAAGACGTACTTAACTTCATTAACTTTGTCGTGCACCCGGAAAAAGGCCAGAAATACGTGAGGGATGCGGGTTTTGTTCCCTTATACTAAATGCGCAGAGCAAGTGGTATCCGCTAAATGGGATGCCGCTTGCTTAAAGGAAACACTTAGAACTACTTTAGAATAAAGACGGAGCCGATGAAAGGAATAAGTTACACCGCAAGCGGTCGACAAAGAAAGGAACGTTCAATTCGCTTGGTTTTTTTCGCTATCGCCCTGGCTTCTATCATCACCCTCGGCCTGATTTTGTTATTCCTTTTTATGGAAGGTCTTCCCATCTTTAAGAAGGTTTCCGTACAGGATTTTCTTTTAGGGAAGTACTGGTACCCTACGGATGACCCCGCGGATTTCGGCATCTTTGCCCTGATTATGGCATCCATTGCCGTCACAGGAGTTTCCGCTGTCATCTCTATCCCTTTAGGCGTATTAACCGCCCTTTACCTGGCAGAGGCCGCCTCTGCCAGGTTACGGCAATGGGTCAAACCCGTTGTAGAACTTTTAGCGGCCCTGCCTTCGGTTGTGATAGGCTTTTTCGGCATGGTCATTGTGGCGCCGTTTCTTCAGGATGTTTTTAATGTGGCCACAGGTTTGAATCTTTTCAATGCGGCTTTGATGCTTGCTTTTATGTCGATTCCGACTATCTGCAGTATTTCGGAAGATGCCATCTTCGGGGTTCCGGCGGAACTGAAAGAGGCCTCATTAGCCTTAGGGGCCACACATTGGGAGACCATCTGGCGGGTGATTATTCCTGCCTCCATTTCCGGTATTTGTACTGCTGTAATTTTAGGCATGTCCAGGGCCATCGGAGAGACTATGGTCGTGCTCATGGTTGCGGGCGGTGCGGCTATGGTTCCCGGTTCCTTGTTTGACCCCGTGAGGCCCATGCCCGCGAGCATTGCGGCGGAAATGGCAGAGGCCCCTTTCCGGGGCGACCACTATTATGCCCTTTTTGCTACGGGAATTGTGCTTTTTGCCTTTACGCTGCTATTCAACGTGGTGGCCGATTACATCTCAAACAGATACAGACAGGTGGGGGCGGCAACCCTGTGAGAGACAAGGCGATGAATAAAACAAATGAGGATATCCAGTGGCGTCGCAAGCTTTCTCAGGGTATCATGTTCTGGTTCTTCAGGGTGGCCGCGATCATCAATGGCCTGGCACTGCTGATCATCGTCTATTTTCTTACTGCAAAAGGGTGGCGGGCAATCAACTGGACATTCCTCACACAGTCCCCCATGGATTCCATGACCAAAGGTGGCATCCTGCCCTGTATTGTCGGCACACTGTGCCTCAGCCTGGGAGCCATTATAGTTGCACTTCCTATCGGCGTAGCCTCGGCCGTTTATCTTAATGAATATGCTCGTCCCGGGCGCCTGGTACGCATAATTCGATTAGGGATCAACAACCTTGCCGGTGTTCCTTCTGTTGTCTTCGGGCTCTTCGGTCTTGCCTTTTTTGTGGTATACCTTAAAATGGGTGTAAGTATTCTTGCGGGCTCCCTGACCTTAGGGGCAATGACCCTTCCCGTTATTATCGGAGCATCCGAGGAGGCCCTTAGAGCCGTACCCGACACTTATCGGGAAGCGTCGCTGGGTCTGGGGGCATCAAAATGGCAGACTATCTATCGGGTCGTTTTGCCGACCGCGCTTCCCGGGATCCTGACCGGTGCTATCCTGGGTCTCAGCAGGGCCGCGGGAGAAACAGCACCCATTATGTTTACTGCCGCGGTTTTTTTTACTCCCTACCTGCCTTCCTCTATATTCGATGAAATAATGGCCCTCCCGTACCATATTTATGTCCTGGCCACGGCCGGAACGGAGATTGAGGCGACGCGGCACCTGCAGTACGGCACGGCACTCGTACTTATTGTCCTTGTTCTGGGCCTGAATCTTGTGGCCATTTTGTACCGCGCGCGACTCCAGAAACGAAGGTGATTTATGGATAGTTCTATTAAAATGGCGGTTAATGATCTGGATTTTTTTTATGCCGATTTTCAAGCCCTGCACCGGATTTTGCTGAAGTTTACCTCCAACCAGGTCACGGCCCTTATAGGACCGTCAGGCTGTGGAAAAAGCACCCTTTTAAGATGTCTGAACCGTATGAACGATCTTATCCCGTATAGCCGTGTTAAAGGGCAGGTCCTTCTGGAGGGCCGGAACATCTATGACCCTAATGTTGATGTCGTCACACTTCGTCGTCATATCGGAATGGTGTTCCAGAAACCCAATCCCTTTCCCAAAAGTGTCTTTGAAAATGTGGCCTATGGCTTGCGTGTGAACGGTATGCGGGACAGATCAATGATTACGGAACGGGTTGAAAAGAGCCTGAAGCAGGCGGCACTCTGGGAGGAGGTAAAGGACAGAATTCACGAATCGGCCTTAGGGTTGTCCGGAGGACAGCAACAGCGGCTTTGCATCGCACGCGCCTTGGCTGTGGAGCCGGAAATAGTTCTTATGGACGAGCCCTGCTCGGCTTTGGACCCCATTGCCACCCAGAAGATCGAAGAACTGATACACCAGTTAAAGGAAAAATACACTATTGTCATAGTCACCCACAACATGCAGCAGGCGGCCAGGGTCTCTGATGTCACCGCGTTTTTTTATTTAGGCAAGCTCATTGAAGTTGATGAGACCAAAAAGATCTTCACGCGTCCCAGCCTGAAGGAGACATCCGATTATATTACCGGTCGTTTTGGATAACATTTGCAAATAAAATGATGGAGAAGATATGGAACGACATCTTCAGAAAGAGCTTGAATCGCTGAAAAAATACATACTTTCATTAGGTGCCATGGTTGAGGAACGTGTCCGCAAGGTCATCAAGGCGTTTGAAACCCGGGATGCAGACACGGCCGGGGAAGTTGTCAATTCTGACTGGGAAGTCGATGAGTTCGAGGTTGCGGTCGAAGAGGAGTGCCTGAAGATCCTGGCCCTTCATCAGCCGGTTGCCGTAGACCTTCGATTCATCTGCGCTGTTATAAAGATCAACAACGACCTGGAGCGGATTGGCGATGAGGCCGTAAACATTGCGGAACGGGTCGCCTATATTTCAAAAAGGCCGTCTATAAAGATTCCAGTGGACTATGGTGTGATGGCTGAGAAAACTGAGCATATGCTCAAGCAGAGCCTTGATTCCTTAGTGAATCTGGATGCCGGGTTGGCAAACAAGGTGCGTCTGGCCGACGATGAAGTGGATGATATTCACGTGGAAAATTACGATAAGGTCAAAGTGGCCATAAGAGTGCAACCGGAGCGGGTAGGGTCTCTGATAAACCTCCTTCAAATCTCCCGGCATTTGGAGCGTATTGCCGACCATGCCACCAACATCGCCGAAGAGGTGATCTACATGGTCGAAGGCGTGATTCATCGTCACAAAAAAAACGGCTATCAATCGGATAGTTCCGAGGAAGACTAATCGACCTTCGTTTTTAGTTTTGTCCATATAAATAAAGCCATAAAAGCCATTTCTCAAAAATACCTGTCTATCCTTCAACTCACTCGCTTTACATCTGTTCAGCATCTCTTCCTGTAGTTCTCAAGCATTCCTAATAAAAAATTAACAGTACGCTCATTCTCTCATAACAGGCCGCTTGCAATATGGACAAGAAAGTAAGGCCTAAAACTCAAGAAAGGAGGTGCTGTCTGTAAGCCTTAGGAGGAGAGAGCAATTGGGGAAGTAATCTTCGGTTCAACATTTTAGAGAAGGAGTATTAAAGAGAATGAAAAAATATTTGTTAGTATTCATTGTTACAGTGACATTCATAATGCCTATTGTGGGCGGCATAAGCCAGGTATGGGCGGGAGAGGTCGATGTACTGATCAATATTATGGTCAAAAAGGGCATCCTTTCGCCTCAGGAAGCGAGAGGGGTTCTCGCGGACATGCAAAAGGAAAGTGCACGAGAGACGGCTGCCGTAAAAGAGGTTGCAAAGGAAACTGCAAAAGAGACTGCCACGAAGGTGGCACAAAAAGAGTCCAAGTCTTATGATCTTCCGGGTTGGGTCAAGAACACCAAGGTCAAGGGAGACCTGAGGCTGCGCTATCAAAAGCAGGATCGCAAGGGAGACTTGAATCAAAACAGGGACAGGGCCCGAATGCGAGCCAGGCTTGGACTGGTTACGGAGGTTAACGACCAGTGGAAGGCAGGAATAGGGCTGGCATCCGGTGGTGCGGACCCGCGTTCCACAAATGACACATTTGATAATGCCTTTTCAACCGGCGATTGGAGGCTGGACTATGCCTTTGCAAAATACACACCTTTCAAATGGCTCAACTTCATCGGTGGACAGTTCAAAAACCCCATCTGGGGAACCAAAGACCTGCTCTGGGACGGAGATATCCGACCCCAGGGTGTTGCCTCAGTCTTGAAGTACAAGCCTATGGACAACCTGGAGCTCTTTGCAACTCCGGCATATCTTATTGTTGATGATGCCGGAGGCCTGACCGCAGACCCAAAGGCATGGCTGTTACAGGGAGGACTTAAGTTCAAAATGAAGCCGGCCTATATCAAGTTTGCCGGAACATACTATGACTGGCAGCAGTTGGATGACCAGGTGCCAGGCGCTACTGCTCCGAACAGCGCCTCAGGAACGAATTCAGTACACCCGGTTACCGGTAACCTGATGTTTGAATATGACTCAATAGTCGGCGATATCGAGATAGGAAGCAAACTGCCGTTTCCTCTGGTCCCGTTTGCCGCGGTATTCGGACAGTACGTGAAATCGGATGCGGATGATTCCATGGGCGGTCTTCCAAGTGCGTGGGGAGAAGACGATGACACAGGATGGCTCGTGGGTGTCAAATTCGGTCACAAAAAGGTGAAAAAGAGATGGCAATGGCAGGCAAAGTACAATTACAGAAGACTTGAGGCCGATGCCTGGCCGGATTTTCTGCCTGACAGCGACGCCTATGGTGGAGAAACCAACATAAAAGGACACGAGATCGAATTCAAACTCGGGTTGCACAAGAATGTCACGATTGGTCTGGATTACTACAACACCAAACCTATCAGGACCGCGCCGGGTGCGAGAGATATGGACGAGACCCTGTTGCAGACAGACTTAGTCCTCAAATGGTAATCAACCCCCGGGTGCCCATCCTCCAATGACATTCCTATGGATGGGCGCCTTCACAATATAATAAGAAAGCCTTGAATTACCCACCTAAAAAAGCCTTTATCTTAAGTGTGTTATCACTTAGGTTGACCTTCCGAAAAATTATATGTTATCCTGATGCGAAAAAATAGACTCCTTCCCTTGGGAGTATCCTATCCATTCCGGCGGTTAAGCTATGAAAAGGTTAATTACGGTCTTTGTTTTCTTAATCTTGTTTTTTCCGGTGCAGCCTCAATCGGGGCAAGGTAAGGACAAAAAAGGGCCCTTACCGAAGAATGCCCAGGACCGGAATCAAAAATTGGATATCGTCCTCGTGCTGGATAACTCAGGGAGTATGAATAAAAACGACCCTGAATTTTTTGCCAAGGACGTGGTCACGAATTTTCTGATCGAGATGGAAGAAGGGCTTCGTCTCGGCATGATTATTTTTGATCAGAAGGTCGATCTTTTGGAGCCGCTTGTTGATATGACGGATTCGGAAGCAAGGGCCGGTTTTCTGAAAAGCCTGAACAGATTAAACTACAGTGGCCGGTTTTCCGACAGCCCTGCTGCAATAGAAAGGGCTATTTATGAACTGAAGAACCGGGGCCGAAAAGATGCGCACAAATCCATTGTTTTCCTATCCGACGGCATTGTGGATACGGGAGACAAGAGCAGGGATTATGAAAAGGAAAAATGGATGAAGCAGGACCTGGCCCAAGACAGCAGGAAAGCGGGGATTCGTATCGCCGGAATTTCATTCAGCAATAGCGCCGATTTCAGCAACATTCAGGCACTGGCCTTCAAGACAGATGGCGAATATTTCAGGGCCGTAAATGTCGCGGATGTCCACCATGCAGTAAAAAAAATATACGAAATGGTCACCAAACCGGTGATCAGGCCCGCGGCGCAGGTTGCCACTACAAAAAAGGAGGTTGTGCCGGCCCCAGCCAAAATCGCGCCCGTGATGCCTGCAGTCAAGAAAATTGAACCGGCTGTTTCTCCGGCTAAAGAAATGCCGGGCACACAAAAGCAAGGGTTTTTTTTAGAGATAGTCCTGGTCGTCATTTTAGTCTTGTTAGTTGTTATTGTTATCATGATGCTCTTCAGGGAAAGATCCAAACCGGTTATAAAGGAGGATTCGGTTTCGGTCGCGCATCCCCGGGAAGATACCTCCATGCCACAGGCATTGCTGGTCGATGTCAAAAATATCACGGCTAAAAAAACCCTGATTCTGGATAAAAGAATGATAAACATCGGCAGGGGTTCAAACAATGATGTTGCCATTCCCCAAGACACTGTATCCGGTTTCCATGCTACTATTGAATGCAGGGATGACACCTTTTATCTGGAAGATCAGAGGAGCACGAACATGACATACTTAAATGGGGAGGAGATCAAGGCGTATTCACCGAAGAGACTGAAAAGCGGTGATGAGATCATCTTTGCCGATTATCGATTCGTTTTTCTTATTGCCTATCAGACTCCGGCAGGCGAAACAACTCGAGTAGGATGAAAGGATATCTCAATGCCCCAGTATTCCATAAATATTTCAGGGCCGAAAGGCAGTGATAAGCAGAATCTTTTGTACAAGGACAGGTCCATCACGGACAGGGAACGTTTGGAAACGATTTATGAGGTGTCCACTTTCCTGATGCAATCATTGGATATCAATGAAATTTCGGAAAAGATAATGGATTCCCTCTTCCACTGCCTCAAAAGAATCGACAGCGGGTCCATCCTTTTAGTCGAAGATAAACAGGAACTCAAGGAAGTTATTGCCAGGGGCAGGCACAATAAGAAACGTATTAAGATGGACTACAGCCGTACCATCGTGAATCGGGTCCTCCATGAGGGTAAGGCGATAATGATGTCAGACACGTCCCGGGAAAATGAGGAAGATCTTTCAGAGAGTATTTCGATAAAGCGGATCAAATCCGTCATGTGTGTGCCCCTGATCAGCAAGTCGAAAATCAGGGGGGCCATCTATGTACATTCCGTTAATGTACCTACCGGTTTTGAAAAGGATGACCTCCATTTTCTTACCGGTCTGAGCAGCCCGGCGTCCGTGGCAATAGAAAATGCGCTCCATTACTCCAAACGCAGGAAGGCCGAGGACGCCCTGAGAAAAGCACATGATGAACTGGAGGAGCGGGTCAAGGATCGAACCATCGAACTTTCAAAGACCAATGCTTTTCTGGAACAGGAGATCTCCGTAAGGAAGCAGGCGGAGGAGGCCCTGGAGAGGACCAATAAATTTTTAAGAAATATATTGAACAGTTCCTTTTCTATTTCTATCGTCTCAACGGATTTGGACCATAATATCCTGTTCTGGAATAAAGGGGCCGAGAACATATTTGGGTACAAGGTTGAAGAAATGGTCGGCCGCAAAGGAATAGATGTGCTGTATCCTGATGATGAAACAAGAAGGGAAGTAGGTGAAATCAGGTCCTTAATCTTAAAAGAAAAGAAGGCGATAAGTCGTGAGGTCAAGGAGGTGACAAAAAGCGGAAAAGAACTGTGGGTCAATTTAAATTTGTCCCCCAGATTTGATGAACAGGGGAATGTCATAGGTATACTGGGTATTGGCGAAGATATCTCAGAGCGCAAGCTATTGGAGACCCAGCTTCAGCACGCGCAAAAGATGGAGGCCATCGGGACCCTCACAAGCGGTGTCGCCCATAATTTCCGAAACATCCTGGCCGGAATTTCAATGGAAAGCCAGCTCATGCAAATGAAGCATCAAGACCTTCCCCGCCTGAATGAGATTACGGAAAGGATCAACGACGGGGTGGAAAAAGGCGCCCGGCTGGTTGAAGGACTGATGCAGTTTTCCCATAAACAGACCAAAAAAGATTTTCAAAACATCAACCTGTCCGATGTGCTTCAAGGAATATACCAGATCATCAGCAAGTCTTTTGACAAAAAAATATCTATTTCTATGGACATTCCCGAATCACTTCCCATCATGGGAGACCATGCAGGCCTGAGCCAGATTTTTTTAAATTTAAGCAACAATGCCAGGGACGCTATGCCCGTGGGAGGGGAACTGCGTATAACGGCCGGAAAGGAAGGAACCATGGCCCTGATTACTGTTTCCGACACGGGATGCGGAATGGATGAAAAAACACGAGAAAAGTGTTTTGATCCTTTTTTTACCACCAAGGAAGTCAACAAGGGGACAGGTTTGGGGCTTTCAACAACCTATGGCATTGTAAAAGACCATGCCGGTGAAATTCATATCGATTCCGATCCGGGCAGGGGGACAACCTTTAAATTATACTTGCCACTGGCTTTTCCGGATAAGAAAGCCGATCGGGAAAGTATATTAGAGATTAAAAAGGGCGAAGGAACAAAGATCCTGGCCGTAGATGACCAGCCCGGTGTGCTCAAACCCATGGAAGAAATTCTCGAGGAATTAGGTTATCGTGTTGCCTCCGTCACAACAGGCAAAGAAGCAATTGAAAAATACAGATCATGGCAGCCTGAAATTGTCCTGTTAGACAGGAATATGCCTGAAATGGACGGCACTACCTGCGCTGAAAAGATATTAGAACAGGATCCCGATGCCAAGATTGTCATGCTTTCCGGCTATGAAGATCATGGGCCGGACGGTATTTATGACAAGGTAAGATCATCCATAAAGGGATATCTTATCAAGCCCATTGATATGAGGAAATTAAGCCTACTCTTGTCAAGGCTGCTCCAGTAAACCCTAACGTTGCATAAATAACACGGCAAATTGGGTCTAAAGACTGCTATTATAGCCTTTTACAACCTTTTTGGCTCGATTGTTGGAATACACTCCAGGTCACATCCTGAAAACAACGAAAAACAGCCATGTTATTTACCCGATGGGAAAGCCGAGGATGACACATCTCACGCGTTGTCAAGGGTTCGCGGTAAAGTACTACAGCTTCACCCTCGACGCCTTAGATCTGAGGCATCTTCGACTTTTGTAACGTTAGGGTAAACCCTAACGTTACAACAGGAAAAGGAACATGACCAGACTTTCATCTGTCCATAGCTTATTGAAAATGATTGTGCTTTTGGCCTTTGTTATTACTTTGGGCTGCATGTCCAGGAAAAGTGAATGGAAAAGTGTCGAGGAGCCCACGGAGAAGGGCAGTACCTTCGCATTGATTGTCAAAGCAAACAGACAAATAGACGAAGCCGATAGCAAGGAAGAGGTCCTGGCGTTGGTTCACACCTATGAATCCATCCTTAGAATCGATCCGGCCAATTATGAGGGACTATCGAGTCTTGGAAGCTATTATCTGCTTGTTGGAATGGCCTATTCCGATAATATGCGTGAAAAGGAAACGTACTATAAAAAGGCCATGAATTGCTGCGAACGAGCCATGCATACGAACCGTGATTTCAGGGGATTGATTGCCCAGGGTGAAGAACCATGGGAGGCTTGCGGCGCTTTATCAAAACGGGAAATAGAGTCGATGTATTACTGGTACACAGCTGCCAGTGCCTACTGGTCTGAATGTTTAGGCCGCACAGGTAAATTACTTAACCGCAAAAAGCCGTCACGGTTTAATAAAATGATGAAACGGGTAGGGGAAGTTGACCCCTCATGGGAAGAAGGGCGGGCCCATTATGCCAAGGCCGTTTATTATTCGATTTTGTCGGATTTTTATGGCGGTGATCTGAAAAAGGCGGCATATTTTTTTAGAAGGTGTATCAAAGAGGGACCTGATCGGCTCTCAAGAAGGTGGGGCAGGGCAAAATATTTATACACGAGAAAGGACAATCGGAAGGGTTTCAAGGAAGACCTGGAATGGGTTATCGCCCGGGACCCGAAAAGTGCCGAAGGCTCTTACCCCTGGAATGTCTATTTCCAAAGAGATGCCAAAAAAATGTTGAGTGAAATAGAGGATTATTTTTAGGGCGTCTGGTCAGCCCTTGATTAGTCTGCCGGTAACGCTGGAAAGGAGGTATCACGAATGAAAGTCAAGGTATTCTTAAATATAGGGAATGCGCCGGCATTGGAGAGAGAAATCAACAAATGGTTAAATGAAAACCCCAAGATAAAAATATTCGAAATAAAGCAGAATTATGCTTTCGGTAACAAGGAATTTAATGCGATCGTATCTGTCTGGTATAAGGAATAATAATTTTACCCAGAAACCGCTGTTGTTTCGATCATAGGTCCAGCCTCAGGCAAGTCCAACATTTTTGTGGATTTTGAGCCCCGGTAAATTGCTTTTCAGTCTCAAGATCCTGTCGTCCGTAATAAACTCGTTTCTAATGTCCTTTGCTGAAAGCCGAAAGCTGATGGTTGATAGCTCGAATCCAAAAACGATTGTTTTTGGATGAGAACTAATTAATCAAGGAGTCAATCTGGTAATCGGCAATGGATCCCTGTTCAAACAGAATAGCACCTATGGGTCTGTGCATGTGTGTCCCCAGATCTTCCAATACCTGTGTCTTTATCGCCTGGAGTAGTTGTTCAACCGTGATAAATCCTCTTTCCACGGCCATGGTTCCAAAACGCTTTTTGGAACTTTTCGTTGCCATCGCTACCTCCGATTTCTGTATCCAGTTGTTTAGGGCGAACCCTCCCGCAAAGATGCGGGTCAGTCAGGAGGGTGGGAAAGGGGTTTAAGGTCCTTTTATGGCCAACCTTAGAGTTGTTATCGGAAAAAGGCTCGCAGAACTTGAGTCTTCTTTTCAATATACGGTCAGGCATATGGGAGGATCATCCGGTTAGTGAATAACGCGACATCTGTTCACGCATGAAGTTTACTGTCGGGAAGGTTGAAGCAGTCTTTTCTTCGCTTCCCGGCCTCTCGGCCGGGTGCTTTCACACAGTTATGTGCGGGCGATACCTTTCCCCCCCCCTTTCCCCTCGCCTTCGGCTCCGGGCCCGGGGGCCCCCCCTCCCCTTACCCCCCGCAATCTCGCAGGCCTTACAGCAGTCCCCATGAAAAGACCCCT
>DAOUXC010000152.1 GCA_030666795.1 Desulfobacteraceae bacterium | reverse complement strand
GTGTGCCACGGCCGCCATACTCAGGCCCCCTTTCCCCACAGCATACTCCACCATAAGCGGGAACTGCCCGGCCCCCGCTATAAGACCTATAATTTCCCTGTTTTCAGACACTATTTGTATTGTCTATTGTTGATTGACTATTAAACCCAGGTTAATCGGTTCAACGTTCACGTTTCACGGTTAAAGATTTCTAACTGTCTGATATCAAATGGATGATATCCCAAGTGGAGACTACTCATATATTTCACCCAATGGGTGAAAAAGATTAATCTTGGTATTGTGCTTTAACTCGCTGGATTTCAATGGATTATAACTTTTGAACCGTGAACCCAGAACCGTGAACCGCTCATTTCAGGTTCAATCACCTAATGATTCCCCGTTTTGACTCACCAAGAAAATCTAAAAGCATCTCTAATTCAGGGATAAGCTCGAGTTCTCGCTTAACCTGGGCCATTCCATCCTTTAGATTCTTGTTTTTCCGCCAGAGGATACTGTATGCCTTTTTTAGGACATCAATGGTCTCTTGGGAAAAGCCCCTTCGAATCAGGCCTTTCTGATTAATACCATATAACCTGGCCCTTGGCCCGGCAGTTATCACAAAAGGGGGCACATCCCTGTCAATCCCTGCTTTGGCCCCTAAAAAAGCGTGAGCGCCTATCCGGACGAACTGTTGCACTGCCAAAAAAGCACCCAGGATGGCATATTCACCGATCTGGGTGTGTCCTCCCAGGGTAGCCCCATTGGTCAGAACCACCCAATCCGCCAAGCGGCAGTCGTGGGCAACGTGAGCATAGGCCATAAGATAGTTGTTATGTCCTATGACCGTCTCCCATTCCTCTTTTGTGGTTGCACGGTTTATGGTAACATATTCCCTGATCACGTTATCATTGCCAATGGACAGTCGTGTATCCTCCCCTTTATAGCCTATATCCTGGGGGGGCGTTCCTATGGATGAAAAAGGATAAACTTTATTCCGTTCCCCTATCCGTGTATGGCCCTCAATTGCGACGTGTGCGCCGATTTCGGTATCACGACCGATGGTGACATGCCTGCCAATGACACTGTAAGGCCCGACCTCAACACCGGGACCGAGTTCGGCCCCGGAACTGACCACTGCTGAAGGATGAATTTCGGTTATATTCGTCATTTTTTATTTCAATTGCAATAGCTCAATAAGTCGCTGCGTTAGTCCATAATGGCGGGGCGGTTCGTTATTCAGGAAGTGTCTGCATAAATTCTGTCAACCGATCGTGGCCACGAGTTCGGCCTCCGCAACCAGATCCTGGTCAACAAATGCCTTTCCAGCCATCTTCCAGACCCTGGACCCGGTCCTTAATGCCTGGACTTCAAATCTAAGCTGGTCCCCTGGAACAACTTGTTTCCGGTATTTTACCTTGTCCATTGACATAAACAAGACTGAATCCGTGTTCTCTTTTTCCGCGGGACCGGAAAGAGACAGACGGGCCATGACCCCTCCTACCTGGGCCATGGCCTCGATAATAAGTACTCCCGGCATGATAGGGTTACCCGGAAAATGCCCCTGAAAAAAGGGTTCGTTGGCCGTCACATTCTTGATCCCTACAACTCTTTTCCCAGGCTCTATTTCGGTAATCCGGTCAACTGACAAAAAGGGATACCGATGGGGAAGTAGTTTTATAATATCCTGGTAATAAAGGGGTGGTTCCATAGCCGAATCTGCTCCCTATTTCAGTCTCTTGTCAAGCTCATCCAATTTTTTTTCCAAATGCCTCAGCCGTTCGCTGAAACGGGGCAATTTTTTTATGAGCCCGGAGGTTTTCAGCCAGAGTCGGTGCGGCATGCTCGGAGTCCCTGAAACAATTTGGCCGGATGAAACGGATTTTGCAATGCCTGACTGGGACCCGATCATTGCCTTGTCTCCTATATCCACATGATCGGAAATCCCTACCTGTCCCCCTATGATCACCTGCCGGCCGATATTAACACTGCCCGAAATCCCGGCCTGTGCCACCACAAGGGTACCCTCTCCGATGACCACGTTGTGGGCCACATGCACCAGGTTGTCTGTCTTCACACCATTTTTTATCCACGTCTTGCCCAAGGCGGCCCGGTCAATGCTGTTATTGGCGCCGATTTCCACGTTATCATCGATCTGAACAATACCGATCTGAGGGATCTTGACAGAGGCGGTGCCGTCTTGGGAAAAACCGAATCCGTCGCTTCCGATGACGGTTCCTGCATGAATAATAACATTATTCCCTATTACGCAGTCATCTAAAACGGATACATTGGGATATACTACGGTCCTGTTCCCGATCTTGACCCTGTCTCCAATGAAAACCCCTGCAAACAGGACAACATCATCTCCTATGACCGCCTCATCCCCAATATATACATAGGGGTAGACAGATACGTTGTTTCCCACACGGCTGCTTTCATGGATGCTTGCCCTATCGCTGATTCCGTTAAAGAGAGGAACCGGTCGCGCAAAAAGACCGGCCACCCGGACATAGGCCAGTTCGGGATTGGGAACCACCACCTGTGATCCATTGAAAAGGTCTGTTTCCTCCCGGACCATTACTGCTGAAGCATTTGTCTTTGACAGGCTTTCCTTGTAGCGCGGATCAGCAAAAAATGAGATGAATCCGGTACCCGCGGAATCCAGTGAATCTATGCCTGTAATGCATAACCTGTCATCGCCAATTATTTTTCCGCCCACAGTCCGGGCTATTTTTTTAAGAGGTATTTCCAAATTATTTTCACATAAAATGAGCGGTTCAGGGTTCAGGGTTCAAAGGTTATAATCGATTGAAATCCATCAGCCATACAAGTTAAAAGTGTCTAAAGTGATCTAAAGTTCATAAAGCCCGCCCTGGTGCGACTCGTCAGTATGTTTGGTCAAGCCAATGTATCATTACCAGACTTGACTTTTTACGTGTAAAACGATGGTGATCGCTCTGGGCCAGGGTTATGGAGTCGCTTTGCTCCACTGATTTTATATAATTGACAGAATTCCTTAACTTTAGTTCACTTCAAACTTTAGTTCACTTCAAACTCTTGCAGTTTAAAGGTGAAACATGCGTGTTGTTTTTACTGAGGTACCATTCTTTTGATATCAGACAGTTAGGGCTCTTTAACCGTGAACCGTGAACGTTGAACCGCTTAACCTAGGTTTCAATAAGTCAAAGAATTACAAAAAACCTATTTTTTTGTCAGGTCATATGCCTTAATGACCTCATCCGTGAGGTCCACGGTATTTTGAAGATACATTATGCCACTGCTCCTTCTCTCAAAGATCAAAGTATAATTTCCCTTTTGGCCAATGTCACCGACCACTGTTTCAAGCTCTCCTAATAAGACCTTCCTGACCTCGGCCTCGGCCTTCCTCATCTGGTTGCTTATATCGTCATAAAAGTACTTGAATTCTCGACGTTGCCGCTCAAACTCTTTTTCCTTGTCTTGCTTCGCGTCCATACTCAGCATCATGCTCTGCTTTTCCAGCTCCTTTTTGATCTGTAATAACTTATTCTGCCTTACATCAAGCTTTTTTTGCATATCATCTTTCTTTGCCTGTAAATTATTCTTAGCCTTTTTTCCCTCTATTGAATCCTGGATACACCTCTGAAGATCTATAACCCCTACCTTAAAGGGGTCGGCAGCCACGGCCGAAACAGGTAAAAGACATAATGCGACTAGCACAAATAACGGAAATAAGTATTTTCTCATTTTTCCTCCTCTTTTATTAGTATGTTGTTTTTTTCTACCTAACCGCTCAATAAGTGCGGCGTTAGCGTTCGGCAGAGACAAAATTTAACTACTTTTTGCCTGCAGGCCTCAGGAAGGAAGGTACACTTTCAAAGTGCACCTCAAGCGGACATCTCCTCACTACATCAAAACGTAGACCCCATGCTGAACTCAAAGACGCTTGTGTCTTCATCCCTTTGCGGATCTAAATTATAACCCCACTCAATGCGAAGCGGACCCATGGGCGAATACCAGCGTATCCCTCCACCCACGCTCGTTGCCAGGTCTCTTTCCTCAATATTTTTTTCGGTAGTATAAACGTTGCCCGCATCAAAAAAGACCAGGCCGATAATTCCTAAATCCTTGAAAACAGGAAAGCGGTATTCCAGATTATAGGCCATCATCGTCTCACCGCCCACCTTATCCAGTGTCACGGGATCATAAGGAGAGACGTCCGCGTATTCAAATCCACGAATCGTATTGATTCCTCCTAAGAACCATTTCTCATAAGTCGGCAGGTCACCCCCTGACCTCTCTTTTAAATATCCCCATCTTCCCTGGACCATAAATGTCGTGTCCCAGTAAAAGGGAAAAAACCATGCTGATCTGGCCCAAACTTTGTTAAAATAGTTATCCCCTCCCAAAAAGCCTCCGGCATACTCCAACATAATCTCATTAATGGAGCCTTTGCTCGCATTCCACTGCCGATCGGTTGAATTACGCCGCAGGCCGATAGCGAGACTGCTGGTCTTGCTTCTGCCTTCCATATCTCTTAAGAGCTTCGAGGCATAATATTCGACATCCGAGATTTCAGCGTCTTCATACCTGTAGGACGACCACGCCCTTGTATACTCGTCTATCATTTCCATGGGCCAGCCAAAAGAAAGAGAACCCCCAAGCGAATCCTTCGTGTAGTCATCGTACTCTCGTTCCCATTTGAAACCACGAACCGTGCCGGAAAGGTCTTTGTCTAAAATCCAGGGCTCTGTGAATGTGACATCGAATTGACTGGAACTCCCTCCGATCCTGACCGAAGCCGCCAGCTTTTGACCACGTCCGAAAAGGTTGTTTTCCGCTACACTCACCGTCCCAACCACACTGTCCACAGAGCTGTAACCGGCACCGAAACTGAAGCTGCCCGTGGGCTTCTCCTTGACAGTTACATCCAGCACCATCAAATCCTCACGGCTGCCCTTATTGGTTTTGACTTCCACATCCTCAAAAAAGCCCAATCGATTAAGCTTATCACTGCTTTTTTTCAATTTCTTCCCGCTGAAATATTCCCCTTCAATCACCTTCAATTCACGTCTGATAACCTTATCCCTTGTAGTCGTGTTCCCGTTGATATTTATCCTCTCAAACCGGACCTTTTGTTCTTTTAGGATCACATATGTGATATCGACCAGGCGAGTCTCATCATTGTCTCTTGTACGGGGCCTGACCTCTGCATAGGCATACCCTTCATCGTTGTAAATTCCTTTCAGTGCCAGGACATCGTTACGAAGGACCTCGCGGTTAAAAACCTTTTCCTTGTCAATCCGGACTGTTTCCATAAGTTCGGCCACAGGTAATATTAAATCGCCTTCAATAGACACCGTATTGACACCGTATTGTTCCCCTTCCTGCACTTCAATGGTGATAGTCAGACCCTTATCCTTGTCATAAGTGATATCCGGTTCACCAACTTTCGCCTTTATAAAGCCATGATTATGATAAAAGGCGGTAATCTTATGACCATCGAATTCCAGCTTTTTCTTGTCCAGAACTCCCGAATCCGTAAACCAAAACAAGATGTCCTTCTCACTGGTCAGCATGATATCCTTGAGGTCGCCGTCATCAAAATTGTCGTTTCCAACGAACTGTATTTTTTTGACATATACCTTTTCATTTTCTTTGATTACGAATTCAAGGAGCATCTGATTGTTGGGGAGAGGCTCTGTCCTCTCATTTATTTCCGCGTTGTAGTAACATTTTTCCCTGTAGTAATCCTCGAGTCTGTTTATGCCCTGTTTAATTTCCTTCAGGTCTAAAATGGAATAAAGTTTTATCGCCAGTTTTTCTCTCAATTCATCATCATCCACCTTGTCATTGCCCTCGAAACGGATCTTACCTATGGAAGGCTTTTCAACCACCTTAAAGGTAACTATTTTTCCTCTCGGCCCGTCCTCGGTCTCTGTTTTGACATCCTCAAAAAATCCCATCTTGTAAATATCGCGAAGATCCTTGTCTAACTGCTTATATTCAAGCCGATCGCCTTTTTTGGTTCCTATCACGGCCAGGATTGCTTCCTTTTCCATGCGCTGGTTGCCCATTATGCGAACTGAATCCACCTGGGCCACGCCTGAGATCTGATGATCCATGCTCACGGCAATCCTTTCGGACGTTTCGGCTAAGGCGTCAATGTCTTCCGCCACCATAAAAATGAAAAAAGGTGCCCTCTTTTCAGTCGCGTCAATCATCTTCAAGTCAAGGCTTATCCTTTCCCCAATTTGAGTCAGGCTGCCCAGGACGATCCAGTCACAACCCAGGTCCTTTCCCATTCTAACAAGATCTTTCATCTCAAGCTGGGGCAAAAAAGCCAAAGGGTGCTTGTTGATCACATCCTGACTGACCACGTCAAAACCCCTGTTTTCAACACGAACGGCCAGCATTTTCTGCAAACCACGCTCAAGATGATCAAGTGGTTTCAAGGCGTGAACCCTGAATGGCAACACGGCCACACTTCCCCTCTCTTCAGCCACAACTAATTTTGCTCCGAAAAAGACACACGCAACCAGAATCAGCAGCACCCCAACCCGAATCCCTCTCAGTTTCATAAGTCTGCACCTTATTGTTTTGGGTTAATACTTGACATACTTATGGATCCCCACGGGTAAACCCTTGGTCCCATTAAAATACCCGTCTTCGCCTTCGGCTACGCCGCGGTTATCCGCCTTATCTTTGGGGTGACATCACGCCGTAGCAATTAACTTATTTCTTGTTGCATTCATCCACGGGCATGCCCGTGGTTTTCTGCGAAGGCGGATAAAAATCGAAAATTATTTTTCCGATACTCCTTGCCGATTGATACTACATCTGTTCAATCCGCCCGCCAACTATTTCCATTTGCCTTGACATCTTTTCCGCTAATCTGTGGTTGTGGGTCGCAATCACCATGGCCACGCCCTCTTCCCTGTTAAGCTGAAGCAGCAAATCCACAATTTCCTGACCGGTGAGCCAGTCGAGGTTTCCCGTTGGCTCATCCGCCAATATCAACCTGGGTCTCATGATGAGGGCCCTTGCAATGGCCACCCTTTGCTGTTCGCCGCCGGAAAGCTCTCCTGAACGATGAGTTAAGCGTTTTCCAAGCCCCACTTTTTCCAGCACATCCCTCGCAATTCCGGATGCCTCCTTTTTAGAATACCGGGCAATCATGGCAGGCATCATAGTGTTTTCCAGGGCATTGAACTCCGGAAGCAGATGGTGGAATTGAAAGACAAATCCGATTTCCCTGTTCCTCAAACGGGAAAGGGCCGCTGGGTCCATTTCATAAATATTACGATCCGTAAACCTGACAACACCCTTTGTGGGTGGTTCGAGGCTCCCCATGATGTCTAGCAACGTCGACTTTCCAACCCCGGAGGCCCCCATAATAGCCAGGCTTTCCCCTGGCTTCAGTTCTAAATCAACGCCCTTTAAGACTTCAATCAGGTTCCCGTGATGCGTGAAAGTCTTGTGGACATCTTCCAGGGCCAACAAAGAATTTTCGGAATCCGGAATTGAACTATTTTCCATGCTTTCTCATTCCGCCTTCCGAATTTCGCTTTCTCCCATTACTCATACCTCAAGGCTTCTACCGGGTTCAATTTAGAGGCATGCCAGGAGGGATAAAGTGTTGCCAAAAAAGATATGATCACGGCAGCCAAGGCCACGAACCCCACGTCCCCAAATTCTACTCTGACAGGGAGGGTAGAGATATTATAAATATCCGAGGGCATACTGATAAATTTGTATTTTGCTAACAAATGGCAGAGGCCAAGACCCGATATAAGGCCTGCTAACGTTCCGACTATGCCCACCAACAGGCCATGGATCATGAATATGGACATAATGCTCCTGGCAGAGGCGCCCATGGCCCTCAGGATAGCAACATCCCGGGTCTTTTCCATAACAACCATGACCAAGGTGCTGATGATATTCAAGGCCCCTACAAGTACGATCATGCTTAAAATAATAAACATGGTAAGTTTTTCCAGCTTGAGGGCTGCAAAGAAACTTCTGTTCATCATCTTCCAGTCCTTGGTCCAGTATGGATAACCCAATTTCTCCTGAACAGCTTTTGCAATCAAGTCCGATTTATAGACATCATTCACTTTTGCTTCCAGGCCGGTCACCCGTTCACCCAGACCCAAAAAGTCCTGGGCTTCTTTGAGAGAAACAAACACCATAGACGC
>DAOUXC010000014.1 GCA_030666795.1 Desulfobacteraceae bacterium | reverse complement strand
CGCATAGCGGGATCTTCGACAGGCCGAGAAGCTCGGAACCGAAGAAAAGACCGCTTCAACCTTCCCATCTGCACGTTCCGGGTCCCTGGCCCCTTGGTCCTGTCACGTTTCCTCTTGTTGGGGCCAAGTCCCTAAGTCTTGGTCTAACAGGAAAAATCCCGTCTGCTCTAAATATCAATACCCTCTGCCAGGGTTTGCCATATTTCCCTGACCGCTTTGCAACCTTCGGACTGACCGTCAAATTCCACGATGGTCTTCCCCTGAACCATCGCCTTTGTGAAAGCAGGGTCAAAAGGGACCCTCCCTATCACACCCACATTTCTTTCTTTCGCATAGGCCTCAATCGCCTTTCCCATGTCAGGATTGAGATCAAATTTATTGACGCAGACCATGGCGGGAATCTTGAAAAATTCGGCCAACTCGGCCACTCGTTCCATATCGTGTTTGCCGGAGACTGTGGGTTCGGCCACTATGAGTACTGCTGTGGCCCCGCCAAGGGAGGCAATAACCGGGCACCCTACACCCGGGGGTCCATCCGTGAGGAGTAAATCCAGGTGCCTTTCTTCTGCAAGCTTTTTTCCTTCCTGCCGGATGAGGACCACCATTTTGCCGGAATTTTCCTCTGCGATACCGAGCCTTGCATGGGCCATTGGTCCGAAACGGGTATCTGAAAGGTACCACTCCCCGCAGGTATTCAACGGGAAATCTATTGCCTTTTCAGGGCAGAAATAATAACAAACGCCGCAGCCTTCACATTCAATGGGGTCTACCTCAAAGACCTCACTGATGGCGTTCCATCTGCATAAGTCCCGGCAAAGACCGCATTCGGTGCATTTGTCCTGATTAATGATAGACGTATGCCCGGATTCAAAATCGTGTTGCTCGTTGATCTTAGGATCCATGATCAAATGGAGGTCGGCTGCATCCACATCCGCATCACAGAGGACCTTGTTCTCAGCGAGCGAGGCAAAAGCTGCAATAATGCTGGTCTTTCCGGTTCCACCCTTGCCGCTTATTATGACAATCTCTTTCATGTAAATTACTCCTTTTTATCCCGCAATTTTTTCTATGCGATGATATAATTCCAGAAATTTTTCTTTCCATTCGGGCATAGCCTCTACGATCATATTTCCCCGTGAGTATGCCTCTGCAATTTTTCGATCAAAGGGGATCTCCATTAAAACGGGGATGCCTTCCTCTTGCGCATACTTCTTTACCTGATCATTGCCCATGTCTGACCGGTTGATAACCAGGCCATGAGGAATCCCGAGGATATTGACGGCCCCGACAGCTAATTTGAGATCATGCAGACCGAAAGGCGTGGGTTCGGTCACCAGCAAAACAAAATCCGCATCCTTCATGGAAGCAATCACGGGACATGATGTTCCGGGAGGGGCGTCAATAATGGTCAATGTGCCGGGCCGGGTGTATTCCCGTACTTTCCTGATCAGGGGGGGCGACATGGCCTCGCCGACCCTTAATTTCCCGTGGATAAATTCCAGCCCGTTTCTATGCCCCTTCTCGATTATGCCTAATTCCCGCTCCGTCTCGGTGATGGCCTTTTCAGGGCAGACCTCCACGCAGCCACCGCAACTATGGCAGAGTTCATGAAAGGGCAGGACCGTCTCACCAATAACGACAATGGCATTGAACTGACATATGTCCGCGCATTTTCCACACAGAGTGCATTTTTCCATATCCACCTCAGGAACAGGTGTGGTGATAGTCAAAACCTCTTCAACCGTAGGCTGGATAAAAAGGTGCGAATTGGGTTCTTCCACGTCGCAGTCCAGGATCTGGGCATCGGATTCAAGAGAAACGGCCAGGTTTGTGGCCACGGTCGTCTTCCCCGTACCCCCTTTTCCACTTGCTATACTGATAATCATTATCTTCTCCTTCTGAACCTGTGAACACTTATTTCCTTGTCATTAATAACCATTGAGATTGAAAACAGCTTACCCCTGACCTAATGGTTACAGACATTGGCACCCGCTACAAGAGTATCAGAAAGGTACTGGTTTGCCAGGGACTCCGGGGAATCCATGGGCGCTCCGATAATGACCTCAATCCCTTTTTCCCTCAAAAGTTCCTGTGCCCTTTCTCCCATCCCGCCCACAATCGCGACATCAGCGCCCTGGTCATAAAGCCATTGGGGCAGAACTCCGGGCTCGTGACCGGGCGGATTGTGCATTTCCGTCCTCACTATTTTTCCATTCTGGGTTTCAACAAATGCGAATTGTTCACAGTGACCGAAATGGGCCGTGAGTTTCCCCCCGGACACGGGAACGACAAGCATTTTTGTGTCTGCTGAGCGCTTTTCTCTGGTTGGAACTTCCTTTTTGGTCTCAGGGGCGGACTTCGCCCCGGTCTCTGTCAATTTTAAAATCCCATCCACTATTTTGTTGAATTCCTTGGTGATCATGAACTTATCGTCGTCCAGAAGACCCATATTTCCTGTATCGCCATTGGATACCACCTGCGGATCGAAGGGCAATGATCCCAGGAGATTGAGACCCTCATTTTTTGCAGTTACCATGCCTCCGCGGGTCTTGAATATATCAATCATTTCACCGCAATGGGGACATTTAAGACCGCTCATATTCTCAACAATGCCTAAAATTTCCATGTTGACCTGGCGGCAGAAGTTGATGGATTTTCTGACATCAGCTAATGAAATTTCCTGGGGCGTTGTTACAACCACGGCCTTGGCATCGGGTATGGTCTGTGCCACGGTCAGGGGTTCATCGCCGGTTCCGGGAGGTGAATCAATAATCATATAGTCGAGATCCATCCACTCAATCTCTGATATAAACTGTCTTATAACACCGATTTTAAGAGGGCCCCTCCAGATCGTGGCGGCATCCTTATTTTCTCCCATAAGCGGTTCAATGGAGATTACTTCCATGTTTGGAAGATACCTGACCGGGTGGGCTTTTCCCTCACGGTTGCCCGGTCCAATGTTTCCTTTCAGACCCAGCATGCGCGGAATACTGGGACCGTGAAGGTCCACATCCATAAGACCTACCCTGTAACCCCTCTTTGCCAGGGCTACCGAGAGATATGCTGCTATGCTGCTTTTACCCACGCCACCTTTACCGCTCATGACCAGTATCTTGTTTTTTATGTGATGCAATACTTCCTTTATCTCTACATCCTGCTGTTTTTGCTTATCCTGTTGGCTCATATTTTCCTTTGCCATAAATCGTTGACCTCCATTTTTTACTTCAAAAATGCTTTTACAAGAATCATTGGGTTTCTTCTTTTAAAAATACGGTTTCTATTTTTTCTCCAAGGCATTCATACTTGATTCAATCGTTTCAATCTGCTTACGCAAGTCATTTGCCTGGTTTTTAAGATCCTGCAACTCCTCATCCTTTGATAACGGAGAGGGTGTGGGCTGGCCTGAATCACCGAAGACTGAACCGCCCATTCCGCGTCCCATACCTCTGCCACCGCCCATACCCATGCCTCTGCCCATTCCACCACCACGACCCATACCCATACCACGGCCCATTCCCGCTCCGGATCCCATACCGTAGTGATCGGCCACATTGGGCGTGCTTGTCGAACTGATTTTACCCTTCGTATAGTTTTCTATAACCTCCCTGACTGTCCCGGACTGGCCCACAAAAACCTCGACCCCTGCAGCGGAAAGGGTCTGCACCGCGTTTGGGCCTACATTTCCGGTTACTACAGCCTTAGCCCCTTTGGAGGCCACAAACTGGGCCGCTTGAATGCCGGCCCCTCCACCCAAGGCGATACTCTCGTTATCAAATGCCTCAAAGCTCATGTCATTTGTCTCTACAATAACGAAATAGGCGCACCGGCCAAAACGTGGATCTACCTGTGAATTTAAATCGTTCCCACTGCTGCTTACTGCAATTTTCATATCCATCTCCTTGTAGATTAAATTTTTATTTTTAATATTCGCTCAAAGAGTAAACCACATTATTTGCACTCACGTTCATACGTGGGCATCGTGCTCTTCTTTGTTGTTTTTGGCCGCGTAATACACGGTGGAATCTTTACGTTCCACATGGATTTGATCACTTCGCATCAGAATACCGATATATTTCGAAACTTCATTGAGATGCATATCAAATACATCCGCAATCTGATCCGCTGTACACGGACGACGCTGCAACATGGAAAAAATTGTTTCCTGGTTCGCCTCCACGCCCTTAGAGTGTATTGCCTTGAACTCCGCAATAACCTCTGCCCTCGGTTCAAATAGGAGGGTCAGTCTTTCCATCTGTTCCTTGGACAGGGCCGCGGCAAAATCCTCGGCCGGCGGACGGACAGACGTGTTGAGTTGGATACGGTCCGGGTCGATTTGTTTTGCAAGGTTAGCTATTTTACGGACATCATCACGCATTGAGTTCATGCCTCCAACCAGAAAGACCTCCATCCATAACTCTCCCTTGAATTGAGCACGAAATGCCTTTTGACCTTCCAGAAGTTGATCAAAACTCAATTGCGGATGAGGCCGGTTAACCCACCTGTAGGATGCCTGATCCCAGGCGCTCAGGGAAACCTTCACAATGTCGGCGAAAGATGCCGCCTCGCGTGCTTCCGGTAAATTGAGCGTCGTTCCGTTGGTCAGAAGCAGGGCGGGTATTTCGCTGTTTTTACGTATAAACTGAAGCACCTCCCCAAAGCGGGAATGAAGCGTCGGCTCACCGGAACCGGAAAGTGTTATATAGTCTGCCTTGCCATCTGTTTTGAGCCACTCTTTAAGTTCTGAAATCACCACATCTGTCGGTACATATTCTTTACGGATGACCGTCTTTTCAGTGGTTCGTCCTAATTGGCAAAAGACACAATCCAGACTGCATGTCTTGTAAGGGTTGAGATCAACACCCAGGGACCGCCCGAAACGTCGGGAAGGCACCGGGCCAAACAGATATTTAAAATCTCCCATTGATTAGCATTCCTCTTTAAAACAGTTATCGCGTAAGGTTTTGCAGCCCGGCATTCGAAATTTGGAATCGCAAAGCCCGGAAGTTAAATAGGCATCAAGGACGTCTTTAACCGCACCCGCGACAAAGGGGATAATCCTGATACCCTGAGTTTCAATCATGCTGGCAAATGAATCCGAGACAGCACCGCAAATCAAGACCTTTACGCCCAGATCAGACAGCCTTGTGGCCCGGGAAAGGGGCGACTCGTAATTAAAGGATTCAACATGTTTGTCGGTTGCCGTTTGGTCAACGATTTCCACAATAAGCAACCTCCGTGCACAATCGAACAGAGGAGAAATACGATTTTCCCAGACGGTCAAGGCCAGTTTCATTGCCGATATCTCCATGTGCTTACCTGTACTGACGCACATTCAAAGCAAATCGCGTGCCAGGACCGAAAAGACGAATGTGCTATGGCAATAAATACTGTATTGTTAAATGGTTAACAGGAAATCAAGATTTGCAGAGAGGACATGGCATTTATTGGATGAGTAGCCTTTATGCAACGATAGGGCTTCTTAGGATGGCAGCAATGCGACTCTAATGGGCTCGCTTTCGGTCAGCTCGACCGTCTATTTTTGGGAGATCAATACCCATTCTTTTAATTTTCCTAAACAAGGTGCTTTTATGTATACCCAGGTCGCGGGCCGCTTTCAGACGATTGTATTTGTTGCGTTTGAGCGCATCCAGGATCACCTGAGATTCCACCGACTGCAGGGCGGCATCGATTTTGACTTGCGTGGTTGGCCCGGGAAGCAAAGCTCTGATGTTATCCGGCAGGCAATGGGGTTCGATCTGCCCTTCAGGACAAATCACAAATGCGTGCTCAATGATGTTTTCCAGTTCCCTGATATTGCCGGGATAATCGTGAGATATGAGTAGTTCAAGTGCCTCATGGTTTATTCCTTTAACGGCCTTGCCGCGCAAACGGTTGAGCCTGGTGATAAAATGCTTCACCAATATCGGGATATCTTCCTTACGGCTGCGGAGGGGGGGTGAATCGAGCCTGACTACATTAACGCGATAAAAAAGATCCTGCCTGAAGTCCCCGCTTTTTACCAGTTCGCTCAGTTCTTTATTTGAAGACGCAATGATACGCACATCGGCTTTGACGGGTTGAGTGCCTCCAAGTGGCTGGAATGTCCGATCCTGCAATACCCTGAGGAGCCGAACCTGAAATGCAGCGCTCAGATCACCAATTTCGTCCAGCAAAATTGTACCGCCTTCCGCAAGTGCAAAGTGCCCCGGTTTATCCTTTGTGGCATCGGTAAAGGCCCCTGCCTTGTATCCGAAAAGCTCCGATTCAAGCAGAGTATCCGGAAAGGCACCGCAATTGATTGCGATAAAGGGTTTCTCCCGCCGGTGACTCAAGTCATGGATGGCACGCGCCAAAAGTTCCTTACCGGTTCCTGTCTCGCCCTGTATTAATATCGTGCTGTCGCTTTCCGCTACCTGGGGAAGGATTCTGAATATTTTGTGCATGGCCGGGCTGCGACTAACCATGTCACCCAACTGGTATCGGGCATCCAGTTCCTTTCGCAGTTCCTCAATCAAACTCATATCGCGAAAAGTTTCAACACCTCCTAATACTGTGCCGTCCCCGTCCTTGAGCAATGACGTAGACACGACAACCGGAATACGGCATTTTTTGCTGTTCACAATATATGTGGAGGTATCTACAAAGGCCTTACCCTGATCCATAGTACGACGTAACGCACAGTCTGTTTCGCATATATTGGATCTAAATACGTCGCAACAGTGTTTCCCTAATGCCTCATCACGGGGGATTCCCGTAATCTTCTCAGCAGCCTTGTTGAACGAAGTTATACGCCATTCGTGATCGACCGTGAATACTCCGTCGGAAACGCTCTCGAGAATGATCTCCGTAACGTGGTGGGGTATCTGGTAAGGTTTGTCTTTTTTCATCGCATGCAGATGTTAATGATTTCGTAAAAAGTTGGATGTCGAATTTTTGATGCTTATAAACACCTGATATTACTGAAAGTCATTTTTTTGCGTATTTTGTGCCTTTTTGCGGCTATGTTAATATTAAATGTAATTGAGCAGTAAGAAAAAAACTAATCGGCGACTTTTATAACCACATTGGGCTGCTCTGTTTTCCCCTGTTTTACCAGGATTAAAGCATCCTGCAATTCTTCGAAGGGAAACAGGGTCGTCCCGACATTTAAGTCAAGGTCTTCAACCATATTGAAAAACTCCTTCGCTTCACCCGTATTTATGTTATACAGGGTCTTTATGGATCGTCCCCACAGGTTTTCGCTGTAATTGTCGACATTAATAGGAGTTGAGCTCACAGGCGCCAATACCAGTGTTCCCCCATTTTCCAATTGCGAAAGGGCGGGTTCAACAAGGTTTCCGGCAGGAGGAAAGATAATTGCTGCGTCTAACTTGCACGGCATCCTTTCCCTGGAGGAGTCCCCGGCCCAGTGTGCGCCTTCTTTTTCGGCCCGTTCGATATTCTTTAAAGATCTGGTGCTCACATATGTTTCCATACCCATAGAGTCAGCTATTTTCAGGACAAAATAGGCCGTAGGTCCAAATCCGTAAAGCCCCAGTTTGTAGCTTTTTTTAGCCTCTGTCAGTTTGAACGCGGCATATCCGGCTATTCCGGGACACATAAGGGGCGCGATTTCGTTCGGTTCCAGATTAACGTGATTTAATGGCAAGACATAATCTTCAGGAATAGTAATGTATTCCGCGTATCCACCATCCTCATCCCATCCTGTGGCCCTGAAATCCGGACAATAGTTTTCCCTTTGTGACAGACAATACTTGCACTTTTTACATGAGCTATAAAGCCAGAAGACGCCGGCCCTGTCCCCGATTTTGAACCGGTTCACCCTTTTCCCGATCTCATCCACCACACCCACTATCTCGTGCCCGAGAATAAGAGGAGATTTTTTCAGGGCAAGGTCGCCCTCAGCAATGTGTATATCCGTCCTGCATATCCCGCAAACGAGTATTTTCAGGCGAACTTCGTCATCTCTTGCGTGTGGCTCAGGAATGTCCTCCAGTTTCAACGGCCTTTCCTCCATCCTGGCCTGCTCTTTAAGTAACCATGCCCTCATATATTAAGACCTCTTAAGATTTTTTCAATTTTCCATTAAAATCTTTACCTATTTCATAAGGGTTCCATCCGGCAGCATCCGGTCCGAATGATACTCACCACGCTCTTCCATGTGATACCGGACGCACCTCTCCCACTTCCCTTTACAGTAGTTTTCTATCCAATCCCGGGACAATTCTCCCTGTTTGTAGAATCTTTTCATCGGGCACAAGGGAAACCATTTGCATTCGCGTGAAAATTTCTTGTGCTCCTTGTGTTTCTCAGTATTTTCCACTTTAAGAAAATAATAATAGGTTTTGCCGCAATGTGCAACGTAATACCCTGAATCGAAAGCCGTCCGGGGGTTGGATACTTGATGGAAAGAATCAGTATAATCACTGTCGAGAAAAATCTAAATTTAAATACAATAAGAGTCCTGGAAATTAAGGCCCGTCTCATGTTTTATGCAAAAAAATGTAATGGCAACCAAAGGAAAAAAGACGGTGGGGAGTTATTCAGCATAGTCATTCCTGAAAAGTAACCAATCATTTGCAACAAAATATATTATGGCGAAACATGTATAAAAAAACGGGTGTCTGCCAAAGGCAGACACCCGTCAAGTCAAGCTAATCTTGGCAGGAATTAGCACCTATCCCTTTCTTATCATCCCGGGACCTTGGTATTTTAAGGCGGCACCGCTTCCCGCACAGACAAACCGATTTGGGCTAACCGCTTTTGTACATCCGGTATTGTGTCTTTCGGGTACCCAGCTTCGGCCATTTTGCGCTCGGACAGACTCCCCTGTCATAATGCTTCTTGTCATGGGGCGTGATGATGTAGTCGGCCTCGGACTTTATCCTGGACAGGCTTTCATAGGCCTGCTGGCAGTCGATGTGCAACCCCGGAACCAGTACGTCGGGCCAGAATTGTTTTACGGCCTCGGGAGGATCGAAATTGGTTTCTTCGCAGCAGGTCCCGCAGATGATCACCCTGCCCATCTTTGTATCCACGACCACCGACTGGTTGCCGCTGGTGTGGCCCGGGGTATAGAGCAACGATATCCCCGGGAACAGATTGACCACGTCTCCGTGGACAAAGGTGGGACTCACACCTGTCATGTATTCGGGGTTGAGCAGATGGCGGTAGCATGCAGGGGGATTGTGCAGCATGTTCCAGTCCGTCTTTTGAACGATCTGTTTGGCATTCGTGTATATTTTCGCCAACGGATTGTGATCATGGTGCAGATGCGTATAGATGACCACGTCGATATCCTTTGGAGTGAGCCCCACCATGTCTTTGAGCTGTTTTTCACAGGGACTGATCTCCTTGCAGGGATATCCTTTATCCGTGAAGTCCTTTTTCGTAGGGCCCGAGTCCACGAGGATATGTTTGCCTTTTACGCCCGAAATATAGAAGGCACCACAGTAAATCGGAAGGATCTTGTCATAATTCATCAGATAGGTGAAGAAACCCTCCGGTACACCGGCGTCGAGGACCGGCAGGCCCGTTACCGTGTATGGGTAAGGTTTCCAGGCAGGCAATACGGAAACCGTCTGTCCGTCGGCCTCCATGTCAGTGAAGGTCTGGGTCTTGACCGTTCCTTTGGAAATACCCGGAAGGAAAAGGGTACCCACTCCCCCCATGACAGAGGCACCGGCAAGCTTCAGGAAATCCCTCCTCTCCAATCCCAGATTTTTCAATTCCTTTTTGATCTCATGTTGCGTTTCTTCGGATTTACTTCGGTTTTTGATTCTCCACATAATAACCCCTTTCGCAATAAAGTAACGTTTATATAACTAAAAATTCCGCTATTAACAAAAAGCCGTTCTTTTTATGTGAATCAAGATAAAATGGACAATTGTCCGACCGTCTCTTCACAGATCCAGGAGTGCTGTATTCCCGCACCGCGATCTTCGAAGCTGCTCACTTACGTACTGACATGCATCATCCAAAGAGTTTCATTGCCCAAGAGCTATCGCGTCGCAGGCATTTTCTCCTCAATCACTTCACCGGGTCTACACATACCTCTGGGGGTGAAGCTTCATCTCCTCCAGGAAATCGTCAACGATCCGTTCTTGATCGTATTCGGGCTTCCAGTTCCATTCTTTCTTGGCCATGCCGTCATCAAGGGGAAGGAGGAACTTGTCCAGCATTTTTTGGAGATCCAGGTCCGGATCAAAGCTGATCTGGGCGCCTGGAATTTTTGCACGAACGATATCTACCAACTCTTGCGCGCTTGCCGTGGGCGTGGCGCCGTCAATGAGATAATTCACCATTTTGATATCTTCCACGGGCGCTTCTGCTAACTTGACAATGGATTTGGCCCCGTCTTTGAAATACATGACCGGACATTTCGTTTCAGGTTTGACATACATGGTGTATGGATTTCCCTTGGCACACTCCTCGATCACCCAGGAAGTATATTGCACCACCCCGGGGGTTTTGACGCCCGGACCAACGATGGAAGGATATCGGACGCTTCTGAAATCCAGGCCGAATTTTCGTTTGTAGAACATTCCCATCAGTTCGCAGAATACTTTGGTGGCCCCGTAAAACAATTGGGGCCGCTGTATCGTAAAGTCACTGATAATATCTTCCTGGATGTCCAGGGCAAAGGTCGCCAGGGTGCTGGAAAAAAGTACCTGCGGCACATCAAAAAGTTTGGATGCTTCCAATATGTTGAACGTGCCCATGGCATTTGCACGAAATGAAGCCGCATGGTCCGCATCGGAAGGCACGGATAACATACCTCCGAGATGATAAATTGCTTTAGGTTTACAAGTTTTCACGATGTTCATGACGTGGCTGAAGTTTCCCAGGTCTCCCCGTACCACCTCAACCTGATCAGCAACGTCATCCAACAATTTGGTTGACGGATTGATATCAAAAACGAACAGGTCCTTTTCCCCTTTCTCCAGGAGAAGCCGGACGATCTCGGCACCTATAAATCCTGTTCCGCCGGTAATTAGAATGCTCATGAATACCTCCTTCTTCGATTAAATATAAACATACTGTTATGGCCTGAACCTCAGTGAAATTTTTATCTTCCACCTTTAGGATAAAGACCCCTTCTGGTTCGTCGTTTCCGCCCGTCCGTCCCCATGGGCTTCATCCCCGGTCCGCGCCCATATTCAGGGAACAAACCGTCTTGCTCATGCTGAGGACGGGAGCTTAGCTCTCACGGTACAACTGTTTGAGACGCGTTAGGAACTCCCGGTCACGCTTCTGAATCGCTTTATCCAGATCGTCCTCGGTGAAATCCACCGAATAATCATAGAAGCCTTTTCCGCTCTTCACACCGTCATGACCTTCTGATGTCAAACGCTTCAAGGCCGCTGGGGCATCCTGAGAACTCTGTATGTCAGGAAGCAGATTCTCGAGCACCCTCAACCACAGTTGAAGACCGCCAAGATCCATGGTGAGCAGGGGTCCAATGCTGGCCAAACGAAATCCGATGCTTCCCTTCACGGCCCGGTCAATGTCCTTGGGACTCGCCACGCCCTTTTCGCAGAGGTCAAGGACCTCTCGAGCCAAAGCCATTTGAATCCGGTTGACAAGAAAACCCGGGACTTCCCGGTTAATTTTCACCGGCACCTTCTGAATCTTTTCCATCAGCCGGTAGGCCGTATCGTGCGTTTCGTCCGTGGTCCATTCACACTTGACCACTTCAACGGTAGGTACAATGTGGGGCGGGTTGAACCAGTGTGTGGTCACCAGTCTCTCCTTGTTCTTGACCCGAACGCCGATATCCTTGAGTGTCAGGGAGGACGTGTTGCTGGCCAGAATGGCATCTTTCCTGCAGTAGGATTCCACTTCCTCGAAAAGGTCCTGTTTCAATTCTAAATTTTCAGGCGCTGCCTCAACGATGAAATCAGCTTCCGCAACCGCCGCTTTCAAGTCCGTCGTGGTAGTGAGCCGTTCAATGGCAGGCTGGATTTCATCCTTTCCAATCAGCTCATACTGCGAAAAGAGATCCAGGTTTTTCTTGATATGGGCTATTGCCGTTTCAAGAATTGAGTCATTAATATCATATAACATCACCCCGTAGCCGCCCATGAGGAAACTCTGGGCAATGCCGTGTCCCATTAGGCCGGAACCGAGCACTGATATTTTGCGAATGTCTTTCAATTCCATAGGTAACTCCCCCTCTTTGATGTTTCAATGGTTAAAAATTTATGCATGTACTGAAAAACACGAACCCCTAGGAGGCTGTCGGAAAACCCCCATCTACTGCGTTATCCTCATCCCTCTTCACTGCGGCGTACTTTTACGTACGCCTCTCGTAGATACCGCCTCATGGCGGTGAGTCCCCGGGATTTCGGATGCCTTGTACCGGTTCTTCGACAGGCTCCTAGCGTTATGGCCTGCATTTCAACAGGTAAAGACCGAACGGCAATGGCCAAACCGATCCTGTGGGCCGGAACAACTCGGTCTCCTGTTAAGAAATGCGGCCAGAAGAAAGCATGACAAATTTACTTGAACCACATATCAATTTGACAATGCTTCAGGTAGCCATAGGCAAAGATCTGGGAAAACGATCATCAAAATGACGACTAATGCTTGAAGTCCTACAAAAGGGACTACACCCCGATACATATCGGGAAGATCCAATCCAACATCTATCCCCTTCAGGTAAAATATGGAATAGGCAAAGGGAGGCGTGAGGAATGAAATCTGCAAGCTGGTGCAAACGACCAGTCCCACCCACAAGGGATTAAAGCCCAGGCTTAGAAGCATTGGGGAAAAGATCGGGACAATAATCATCAGGATGCCGATCCAGTCTATGAACATCCCGAGGACCAGAATGATCATGAGCATGGTGATAAATATTCCCCAAGGGCCCAAACCAAAGGATTCAAGGGTATTGGTGATGACCTGGCCGCACCCGGCGCTCAGAAAAGCGCCCGTAAAAAGGCTGGCCGCTACCGCGATAAAGACGATCATAGCCGTCACCCGGATGGTGACGAAGCAATTATCTTTGAAAGTCTGCCAGTTAAGACCCTTATAGGCCAGGCCTAAGAGGGTGGCTCCTATGGCACCTACGGCCCCCGCCTCGGTGGGTGAGGCAATGCCGAAGAAAATTGAGCCCAGGACCATGAAGACGAGCAAGAGAGGCGGAAAGAGATATTTTACGCCTTCTAACAGAGATTCCTTGGTAAATACCTTGGAGCGTTCTTCACGGGGCATGCTGGGGCCCATAGTGGGATTGATTGCGCACCTGATCAGGATATAAACAATGTATGACAATCCCAACAGCATCCCGGGAACGATGGCCCCGGCAAACATCTGCAGGACGGAAACCCCTGCCATGGGGGCGTAGAGGATAAGCATAATGGAAGGGGGGATGAGAATCCCGAGGGTGCCTCCGGCGCACACACTTCCGCTGGCAAGGGATTTTGAATAATTCGCCTTGAGCATGGATGGAACCGCCAACAATCCAATGGCGGTCTCGGATGCGCCGACCACCCCCGTGGTCGCGGCAAAAATCATGGCAAGGAGTACGGTAGCCACAGCCAGACCACCGTTCATTCCGCCCATCCATTTGTGCAGAATCTGAAAGGCCTTTGATGCAACCCCGGAGGATTGCATCATGTTCCCCATGAATATAAAAAGAGGGACCGCGGCCAGGATGTAGGCTGAAAGAATACCGTCCATGACCCGGGGCGCGATCATATACATGAAACCCGGTCCTGATGCCAGAAAACCAAAAAGGACACCGACAGTTCCTACGCCGAATGCCAGCGGAAAGCCGGCTAACAAGACCAAAAGGCTGACTAACATCAATATTGTGGTTAACTCAGGACTCATGTGACCCTCCTTTGATTGCTACTCTAAGTGCCCTAAGAAATTCCGCGATGCCCTGGAGATAAAAGAGGATGATTCCGAACACAATAGCTATTTTGAACGGGGCTAAAGAGGGTCGCCAGACACTCGCGGCGCTTGTCTCCCCGTGCATCAGGGCCCAGTAAGCATTTTGGCCGCACTTGTAGAGGAGGACAGTAAAAAACGGGAAGAAGAGAAAGAGATAACAGATCACGTCCATTCTGGCCTGGCCTTTCGGCGAAAGCCTGCTATAGATGAGATCCATTCGCACGTGCCCCTTGCGGTAATGGCAATAGGCTACTCCGAGCATTGTGTAGCTGCCATACAACATGTACGTCAGGTCATATGGCCAGAAATTGGCCTTGGCGAAAAGGTATCGTACCGTGATATCGTAACCGATGGCCAGGGTGAGGATTACCACAAGAAAACTGGCTCCCTTCCCGGTCCACTCACTGGCACGATCGATGATACGGAGAAACTTCTCCATGCGAATACACCTCCAGCATTGTTTAAGGTATTACCCCGGGTGTTTTTCCGGGGTAATACCTTAGTTTTATAGTTTTAGTCTAAACCCCGATAGCAACATCCATCGGGTGAATCAGGGGATTTGCCCCCTTCCCCCGTTCTAATGGGGGAGGTTATACAAATTATGATAGGGATACCAAGTTTTACTGAACGCCTGAATGGAATTCCACACCTTGGCGAAATTCTTGTCCTTGGACGAACGCTTAGTCAGGTATTCCGCGGCCCATTTCTGCATCGTTGTGATGGTTTCCGGGTCCATTGTCACCCAGGTAATCCCCTTATCCTTCAAAAACTTGACCGCCTTAATATTTTCCTGCTCCATCCAGAGCCACTCATCCAGTCTGCTCTGGGCAATAGCGGCGTCTAAGGCACCTTTCAAATCATCGGGTAAGGCGGCATAGGCCTCTTTGTTGACGATGAGTTCCGTCATGGAAGCGGGCTGATGAATACCGGGCAGCATCACGTATTTACAGACTTCCCAGATGCCCAAGGTCTTGTCAAAGGCCGGGATCGAGTATTCTGCCGCGTCCAGGACCCCTCTCTGCAGATTGGGCATGATTTCGCCACCGGGGCAAAAGATCACCGACATTCCGTGCTCCTGAAGCACATCCCCCATCAGGGGCATCATACGCATCTTCAGACCCTTGAAGTCTTCTATCTTTCTGAGAGGCTTTTTGGCCCACATAAAATCTTCCATGGCAATGGGAGGTCCGGGCAGGATCTTTACGTTAAAGCCGTAATCGTCATAAATCTCCTGCCACAACTTTAAACCGCCCCCTTCGTTCAGCCACATCTGCATGCCAAGGGCATTCATGCCTCCCGGGGAAGCAGTGAAAAGGGGCGAAACAGGAATCTTGCCCACCCACATGGCGGAATAGCTGTATTGGGCCTGGTATGCCCCATGACTGACGGCCTTTATCCCCTCAAAAGGGGGCACCAGAGCACCGGCAGGATGGACCTCAAAGATCAGGCGTCCATTGGTCGCCTTTTTGACCTTATCGGCCATGCGCACCAGTGTCTCGTGGAACAGCATCCCTGCCGGGACGAAGCCCTGAACCTTCCACTTGATGACCTTTTTTTCGGCCAAAGCGGGTGTTGTAAAAAGCAGAATCAATCCTATAACAAACAAAATTTTAATCATCTTTTTCATGAAATTGACCTCCTTGAATGGTGGTTTGTTTTTGATCATTAACTACACCGGAAAAATAAGGGAAATCACCTCCTTTCACTAACGGAGTTTTATTTAACAGATTACCTCACGCCGATCATTTTTTTATAAGATATTGATCGATACTTCAGCATTTTTTGAATTTTCTCTGTCTTGGCCACTTAGTCGATGTTAAGGAGGTGAGGCGGCAGGAGAAAGAGGGTCAAGTTGTTCTCCGAAAAATGCGACTTTTTTGAACGACCGAATCATTTTCCTTGATTATTTCAGATAAAGAAAATTTAAAATTTTGTGTAACATACAAGTCTCAAATCAGTCAATTAGTTTTTTGAGTGAAAAAAATTCCCCCAGCCAAAATGGCATTTCTCATCATCACTCTCCATATCTTCATCCTCAGATTGCTTTGCCGAAATTTTCTTGCATCTCTTGCCGGGTTCCTATATATAATTTCCCTTCTGATTCCTCGATATCCACAGAGTGTTCTTTACATTCGCAAACCGTTTGTGATATTTTTTAAATTGCTTCTCTCAAATATCGTTCGCAAAAACAAATGGGGCAGAGCTTTTAGCATTCCCCCGGAATGGCCGCGGGTTTAGCGTCGGAATTATAACGACCCCTGTAATAGCCGGGCACACCCGAACGAGCGGGGCCTTTCGGCTCATTACGAGATCGAAGAGAGGCTTTAAGGTTTTCACTGGAAAGAATTTCGGGAAAGAATCAGGAAACACTATAATATTTAACAAAGGAGAAAAAAATGAATAAGAGAATCGTTACGGTGGCAATTACTGGCAGTATCCACACTCCCAGCATGTCTGAATATTTACCCATAACGCCTGATGAGATCGTTGAAGAGACGGTGCGGGCTTACGACGCTGGAGCGGCTGTGGCTCATATCCACGCCCGCGACCCCGAAACCGGGGCGCCATCGGCCAATGTTGATCTTTACAAGGAAATTTCTGAGAAGATTAAAAGCAGGTGCGATATCGTTTTGTGCATCACGACGGGCGGTGGGCTGGGGATGACTGCCGAGCAACGGATGGTTGCCATTCCCGTGCTGAAGCCTGAACTGGCATCTTTTAATTTCGGCTCTTTTAACTTTGCCCTGTTCCATGCCATTGATAATTTTAAGGAGTTCAAGTTTGAGTGGGAAAAAGAATACCTGGCCATGACCGAGGACTTGATCCTACCTAACACCTTTAAGACCCTCAGACAATTTTCCGAAACCTTTCAGAAATATGAGGTTCAGCCGGAATTGGAGATTTATGACGCGGGTCAGCTGAATAATGTGGCTTTCATGGTCAACAAAGGACACCTCAAGCGGCCCATATACATCCAGTTTGTAATGGGTATACTGGGAGGGATTCAGCCGGATCCGAAAAACCTCCTTTTTATGCTGGAAAGCGCTCAGAAACTGCTGGGTGAATTCAACTGGTCGGTTTGCGCTGCCGGTAGGCATCAATTTGCCATGTGCAACCTTTCACTTCTCCTGGGTGGGAATGTGAGAGTCGGGCTGGAGGATAATCTCTATCTTGAAAAAGGCGTGAAAGCAAAGAGCAATGCCGAACAGGTTGAAAAGATCATCCGGATGGGGAGAGAACTCGGAATTGAACCCGCTTCATCGGATGAAGCCAGAGAAATCCTGGGGTTAAAAGGACTGGATAAGGTTGCCTACTGATTAGTCCACCCTCCGTAGCCCGACCTCCCTCCCGCCTAAGCGGGACGGAGGTCGGGTTGGAGAAAAGTGCCCAGGGATTCAAGGGATCAAGGATTGTGGGACAGCACCCTTGAGTTTTAAAAGGGTTGAATTCCCCGCCGCTTGCGGCGTTACAATACCTTTGTGGATAGCCCCGCTGCTCTGCGGCGGGGTAGTTCATTCTGCAGGATTAAATCTCCTTTCCCTTTCTATTTTTTTCTGCCTTACGGCCCGTACTTTGTGGCGTGCCTGCCGGATTTCAGCTTTCCTCAATTCTCTTTTTCTGAATTTTACCTCTGACAACGGCCTGCTGACCTTAACCGCCGGGATCGGTCGGCTCTTATCTTTCAATTTTACTATCCTTGTCTCTTTAACAAGGTTGTCGTGCCTGTCTTTTTTTGTGATTTTCTGAACCGTTTTTGCACGAACTCCCGAACTCATTTTTGGTTCCAATTTTTTGCGGTGAACTTTTTTGGTGATAATTCGACGGGGTTTACGTGCGGGGTTAACAATTCGTGTTTTGCCTACAGCCCGTACTTTGTGGTGCGCCCTCCGGATTTCGGTTTTCCTTAGTTTTTTTTCTTTGAGTTTTAACTTTGACATCGGCCTGCTGATCCGATCCTTCGGGACCGGTGGGCTCTTGATTTTCAATTTTACTACCCTTGTCTCTTTAACGAGGTTGTCGTGCCTGTCTTTTTTTGTGATTTTTTGAACCGTTTTCGCTCTAACTCCTGAATTCATTTTTGGTTCTAATTTTTTGCGGTGAACTCTTTTGTTGACTCTTCGACGGGATTTATGTGCGGGATTAACATCCTTGTAATTATATCCTTTTCTAATCCCGCCAGAAGCTGGCAAGGGTTTAATTGCCCGCTTCCTGGGGAGTTCAATTTTTTTGTTCTTGCCCGGGATCCTGTTGCCTATGACCGGCGCTGCCCGGTAATTTTTGATGACGGCGGCATTGTTTTTAGTCCTGATCCTGACTCTTTTGTAGTTATTTACCCTGTGTAAATTGTCCCTGTGTATTATCACGGCGCGGTTAAAATATCTGTATCTATTACTTCGGGTATTAATATTCAGTCTATTGACATTTTTGACAACTACTGAACGCCGTCCCCAGCGGCGGTGACTGTAATAGGGCTCAAAGGGGGCCAGGGGGACCCAACCAATATGGACGCCGGAATGAATCCAGGCGACTCTTCCCGGATACCAGGCAAATCCGATATTAAAGAAAGGAGTGCCCAAATTTATCCTGGCGCGGACAACGGGTGGGGCCCAGTGCCAGATACCGTTGACCAAGACCCAATTTCCGTAGTGGTGGGTGACGTATCCAAATCGCTCGGCGGGGATCCAGCAGCGGTCACCATACCATAGCGTCCACCTGCCCACCGTAAAGGGTGCCCAACCGTTACCCACATGAACGGGACGCCAGAAATAGCGGTAACTCCCTTCATAGTAGACTCTTGCCCATGTGCCGTATTGATCCAGTACCCATGCGTCATGATTGAGTGCCGGGGGAAGATATCTGGCGGATTGTCCTTTTCGTTCCGCCCTTTTTTGCCAGATATTGTCCCTAACGCCGTTCCAGTTCTCCCAATCGGTGGTCCCGTAACCTTCGCCGGCAGCAATCTGTCGACTGTCCGCAACAATGGACGATGATCCTGCAATTACTTCAAATTTTTTCTCGTCAGGTAGACGTACAAATTCTACCTTCCCTTTTATGGAGATCACTTCCACGGAATCATGGCCTACATACAAATCGAAACAGGTTCCTGCCGGTGCCGTAACATAACCAAAGGGGGTTGTGGCTTTTATGGTGGCATTAGAACCTTTGTTGTAGAAACGGGCTATACCGGAAGCAATATCAATTCCTGTTATATCCTCTTTTAGTACAATAATTTTAATCTGGGTGTCGCCGTCTATCCTTATCCACGTGTTATTCGGCATAATAAATTCCGCTCTTCCATGTTCTTCGGAACGAAGGGCGTCATCCATGCCAAAAGGGGCATCCTTAACCGCGGCAACCCAGTCATCTTCTTCAGGCACATATCTCAGCACCCGGCCCTCCAGGTGCGATATACGTCCTACCACGATGGCTTCTTCGCTGTCCGGTTCTTCCGATTGCTGCTCAGCGTACAGTGAATTAAAAGGAATCATCATGAAGAGCAAAACCAGATGAAGCCAATTCAGTTGTATGGCTCTCTTCATTTTGTCCCCTCCTTATTTTTTTATGTTTATCGGGTTTTTGTTCTTATCAAATGCAGTACTCGTGCCAAATGTCTTTTCATGCGATGTAACAATATGAAATAACGTAGATTTTATCTCAAAAACCACAAACATTAATTCAGCATCGGAATATAAATGGAGGTAGTTTATGTCGAAAGGAGAAAGCATATTCGACGGATTTGTCGAAATACAATTTGCCGCAATACTCCAATACCCCTAAAGTTCCTTGAGTTTTTAAGTTGCGAAGATGATAGGTGAGGGTGAGAAGACAATACATGTAAAGATTAGCCAGGGTAAACCCATCCAATGTTTTTCATCATATTACGGAAAAGACAGGTGTCCCGCAATGATTGCTCCAGGGATTGGATACCTGGTGGAGGGAGTCAGTATAATTACGAGCGCGAACAATGACAATTAAAAGACAATAAGCTTCTTAGTAATGTAAGGACGCCCGCTTCCTATAAATTTGGGGGTAATACGCCCCAGCCCCGGTTTCACTACTTACTCAAGGGTCTTTTTAAAGCGCAGAGAGGCCGTCAGAATAGCAAAGAAGGCCAGGATCGACTGCGCGGTGATAGCGGGCCAAAGAAACTCTATCCCGACTCCTTTCATGACAACACCCCTCAGTATCTCGAGATACCAGCGCATCGGATTAAGAAAGGTGGCATACTGCACAGGTTCCGGCATGTTGCTTATGGGAAACATGAAACCGCTTAGAAGTATCGATGGCATAAGTATCAAAAAAGCGGTCAATAGCGCCTGCTGCTGTGTGGAGGAGCTAACGCTTACAAGGAGGGCCAGACCCAGATTGCCGGCGAGATAAACTCCCGTAAGAACATACAGGAGCAGCCAGCTGCCATGGACCTGAATGCCGAAGATAAGAATCGCCACCATAAACATGATCGTCATTGTTATAAAACCTGTGATCATAAAGGGTATGGTCTTTCCCAGTATGAATTCGAGGCGGCTTATGGGTGTGACCATGATCTGCTCTATGGTTCCTATCTCCTTTTCTTTAACTATAGCGATGCTGGCAAGTAACATGCTCACTAAAAGCAGCATAACCGCGATTAGACCCGGGACATAGTAGTATTTGGATTCCAGGTTGGGATTGAACCAGGCGCGCGCCTCTATTTCGACCCGGCCCGGTAACATGGAGGGGCCGAGGGTCTTTTCGATATTTTCGGCAAACAGCTGGGTTGAATATTCCTGGATGACCTGTGTGGCATAGGCTAATATGATAGAGGCTGTATTGCTGTCTGTTCCATCTGCCAGCAACTGTATGCTCGCGCTGTCACCCCGTTTCAGGTCGGTTTCAAGACCCGCGGGCAGATGCAGAAACGCCCGTATTGAGCCCTCGTCAAGAAGCCGGTCAGCGTCGGCCTCTCCGGCAATATGTCCTTTGATCTCGAAATGACCGCTTGAGGTCAATCTCTCCACGATCTGTCTTGACACCGGGCTCCTGTCCGAATCGAGAAGGCCTATCTTTATGTGGTCCACATCCGTTGTCAGGGCAAAGGCAAGGACGGTCATCTGGATGACAGGGGCACCGAATACCACTATCCTCATACGGGGATCTCTCAGTATTTGAAGAAATTCCTTTACGAGCATCCTTTTAATTCGTCCGATCATATTTGATAACCTCACAAAAAGTCACTCCGCACCTTTTTACTCTTTCACTCCAGATAAAGCCTCATTTTCCTGGTTGCCAGAATGACCATTATAAGCGCGTAAAGTGTCAGTAGAAGGGCGTTTATCCACAGTGTCTCAAGCCCGATACCCTTGAGGTAAATCCCCCTTAAAAGGGCTATGAAATAGCGGGCAGGTACGATATAGGTAAGGATCTGAATGGGATGCGGCATGTTTTCTATGGCAAATACAAAACCGCTCAGGAGCAGAGTAGGCATATAGCTTATCAGAATGGCCATCTGGTTGGCAAGGACCTGGGTCTTTAAAACGATACTGAGGAGCATGCCTAAGAAGAGCGCCCCGATCAGAAAGATAGCCGCGACCGCGAAGAGAAGACCCGCGTTGCCTCGAAGAGGGACCTCAAAGAGCCAGCGTCCCATAAAGACGGCAATGGCAACATCGGTCATGCCGATTATAAAGTAGGGAACCACCTTGCCCAGAACCAGTTCAGGCACACGCACGGGGGTGCTTATCAACTGTTCCATGCTGCCCATTTCCCATTCCCTGGCAACCGTAACACTCGTAAGCATGGCGGCAATGACGACCATAACTACCGCGAGTATCCCGGGGATTATGGTATTTTGACTTCTCAGATCAGGGTTGTACATGGCCCGGGAATTGAGTCTGAGAGGTCTTGAAACATCATCCGGTCCTGTCAGACGGATCCTTTCGGCCAGAATTTTTTCCGAATATATCATTGCCAGGCTCTTTACATAGCCCAGAGCCAGGCGGGCGCTGTTTGCGTCACTTCCGTCCACGAGGACCTGAAGCTTTACAGGTTTATTCGCAAGGATCTTTTGGCTGAAATCATCCGGTATGACAAGGGCCAGCATGGCCCTTCCCCTGTTAAGGGAGCTTTCCAGCTCTCTATAATCACTGCAGAATCGGGTTAGAGAAAAGTAGGGAGATCCGTCAAAGAGGCTTATAAGTCGGCGGCTCTGAGGGGAGCCTGATCTGTCAAGTACGATGGTGGGAACATTCTTGAGATCCAGGGTGAGGGCGTAACCGAAAAGAAGAATGAGGACCATGGGAATAGCCAATGCGAGGAAGAGACTTCGCCAGTCTCTGACTATATGTAAGAATTCCTTTTGCGCGATAGCGTAAAAGCGATTAAGGCGGATCATTTGGATGCCTCTTCGATAAGTGAGACAAAGAGATCTTCCATTGTCGGTGAACATTTTTGAATTTCATAGGGTTCCGCTCCAAGTCGTTTGAGTTCGTCATTGATTTCGTTTAGCGCCTTTTCATCATCCTGTGCAACTGCATGAATGCCTGCGCCGAACAGGGCAGTCTCCCTTACCGAGTTTAAGGAACTCAGCCGTTCGAGCACCCTTTCCGGATTGGGGCATTTGATATCAAGTACCTTGTAACGCATTCTTTGTGTCTTTAAATCCGCCGGTGTTCCAAGGGCGATCATGTCGCCGCGGAATATGAGTGCTATGCGATCACAGTATTCAGCCTCTTCCATATAGTGGGTGGTTACAAAGATCGTAGTTCCGGTCTCCGCCATCTCATAGATAAGGTCCCAGAAACGCCTTCGACTGAGCGGGTCAACCCCGCTCGTGGGTTCATCTAAGAATATCACGGGGGGTTGATGCAGACAGGCACAGGCCATGGCCAGACGCTGCTTCCATCCCCCGCTGAGGATGGAGGTCGTCTCTTTTTCATGGCCCTTGAGGCCGGCCATTTCAACGGCCCAGACCTTTCGCTTTTCAAGATGTGCGTCTTTGAGGCCGTATATTCCGCCATAAAAATTGATGTTTTCCTCGACCGTAAGGTCTTCGTAAAGGGAAAACTTCTGGCTCATGTAGCCTATGTGGCTTTTGATCTGCTCGGTCTGGGTATTGACATCGAATCCATGAACAGTCCCGCTTCCCTCACTGGGGGGAAGCAGGCCGCAAAGCATCTTTATGACGGTGCTTTTGCCGGCGCCGTTTGGCCCTAAGAATCCGAAAATCTCACCTTTGGCCACATCGAAATTTAACCTGTTTACCGCTACGAAGTCGCCAAAGCGTTTTGTAAGTTGACTAACGGTCACGGCCGATCCCACATCTTTCTTTGGAAGGCCTTCTATAGCGCTTTTACCAATTCCCCGTCCTTCCACCCCGGTATCCTTTTTGTAACGCTTATTCCCTAAGATACTGACAAAGACATCTTCCAGTGACGGGTCCTGGGTTCGAATTTCATTATATGTAATTTTTCTGCTGCCGAGCAGTTCCGTTACCTCTTTTTCCGTATCATACGGATCGGAGGTAAGAACATGCACATTGTCTCCAAAGACATTGATGCTTTCGCATTCGATTCCTTTGGAGAGCACCCTGTTTATTTTTCGTGCCTCACTACTTCGAACGGCAACTATCTTTCCCTTTACAAGAACCCTTAGCTCGGATGGAGTACCTGTCGCCAGCAGTCTGCCATGGTCCATCATCCCCACCCTGCCGCATCTTTCAGCCTCATCCATATACGCGGTAGTGACCACTATGGCGACATCCTGGTTCAGCAACTGGTAAAGGATACGCCAGAAGTCCCTCCTGCTTACAGGGTCGACCCCGTTTGTGGGCTCATCCAAAAGCAGGACCTTCGGTGTGTGGATCAGTGCGCAGATCAACTGAAGTTTCTGCTTCATTCCCCCTGAAAGGTTGCCCGCCCTGCGGTTTTTGAAGGGTTTCATGTAACTGAAGTCAAGGAGTTCTTCGATTCGATCTTTTCCCTCTCTTTTAGGGACATTGTAGAGACGAGAGTAAAAATTTATATTTTCACTGACCGTAAGATCCGTGTACAGACCAAAGCGCTGGCTCATATAGGCAAGCTGGTCCTTTGCGCCAAGAGGGTCTTCCGTCACGTTACAGCCTGAGACATGGACGGTTCCGTCAGAGGGTTTCAGGATAGCGGTGAGCATTCTGAGGGTGGTGGATTTTCCCGCGCCGTCAGGCCCCACAAGCCCGAAGATCTCACCCGAACGCACTTCAAAGGAGAGGTCGTCAACCGCTGTGAGTTCGTTAAAACACTTTGTAAGGCCATTGACCTTTATTGCCTTGTAATCGTGAGCCATGGTACCTACCTTCCGGTTTTTACCCTTGCGTCTGCAGGCTGTCCTATCTTTAGCTCCCAATTGGGGTTTTGGATGTCCACCTTTATTCGGAACATCAGTTTTACACGCTCCTCAAAGGTCTGAACAGCCTTTGGTGTGAACTCGGCCTCGCTGCTTATAAAGATGATATTTCCTTTGTAGATCTTACCGGGGTAGGCATCTGTTGTTACCTTGACATCCTGGCCCAGCTTTACAAGGCCAAGGTCTTTCTCATTTACATAGGCCCTGAGCCACACATTATCGAGGTTCCCTATGCTTACGACGGGTGAGCCCGGGTTCAGGTACTCCCCCGGTTCGGCGGCCTTACTCAGGACAACACCGTGGGATGGGGAAAAGAGTTTTGTATAGGTGAGGTTTTGTTCAGCGCTCCGAAGTGCTTCGCGGGCGATATCAGCCTGGGCCTTTGCCTGTTCAATGGCCTCGACGCGGGGGCCTGTCTTTATAAGCTCATAGTTCGCTTCTGCCTGTTCAAGGGCCTGACGCGCCTGTGCTATTTGTTCGGATCTGGTTCCCTCCTGCCTGAGATCAAGATTTTCCTTTGTGCCCCTGAGCCCTGCTTTTGCCTCCTCATAGGTGCTGAGCGCGGATTCATACCTCCTGTAAACCAGGTCGTATTCACTTTCACTGACAACGCCGTCTTTTCTCAGATTTCTGTGGCGTTCATAATCCGCCTTGGCCAGTTCAAACTGCGCCTTGGCCCCTTCGAGTATCGCCCCGGCCCTTTCAACTTCGGCGCGTGATGTCTCTATTTCCTGGGTTCGGTATCCCTTTTGAAGCTCCCGAAGTCTGGCATTTTTCTCCTTTACCATTGCCAGTGCCTTTCTTATATCCTCCTTTCGACTGCCTGCCTCGAACTCAGAGAGCACCGCTTTTGCGTAGGAAAGACTTGCCCTGGCCCCTGAAACCGCTATCTCCTGATCCGTACTTTCAAGCAGGGCTACGAGTTGGCCCCTCTTTACAATATCGCCCTCATCTACAAGGCGCTCTGCCATCCGTCCGGAGATCTTGAAGCTAAGCCGGGTCTCGGTCACCTCTATGTTACCGGAAAGGGTTAACGTGTCATGCCTGCCGGGGGCCTTGAAAAAGGAGTGGTATGCCCAAACCCCCAGGCCGATTACGACGATCAGGAGTAATATCCTTATGCGCTTCTTCATTTTTTTCACCTTATGGAATGTTATCTCTTTTGGTTCTTCTCCAATTTGGTTGGAGAAAAGGGTCCAGGGATT
>DAOUXC010000341.1 GCA_030666795.1 Desulfobacteraceae bacterium | reverse complement strand
GTGGCCTTTGGCGCGCGTGTAATGGACGCGATCGGCAAGAATTATGCCGAGATTAGCCCGATTCGTGGCTTTTGTGCCCAGTTCGGAGGTGCCACTACGATCTTGATTTGTTCCCGGTTAGGTTTTGATGTTTCAACCGCGCATGTGCTTGTAGGTGCGGTGGTAGGCGTCGGGATCGTGCGGAGAATGGGCGCCCTTGATCTACGCATACTCAAAAATATCGGCCTTTCGTGGATCGTGACCCTGCCGTTCACGATCCTGCTGTCCATGTTTTTATATAAACTTCTGACGTTTTTTTTAGTATAATCCATTTGCCAGGGGGAAAAACTATGCGCCTCTTACTCAGCTCATTATTTCACGAAAGTCCCTTTTTGGGCCTGCAGAAACATGCAGACAAGGTCAAGGAATGCGCCCAGCTCTTTCATGAGGCGGCAGTATGCCACATTGAGGAGCGATGCATGGAATTCGATGACCTGACAGATCAAGTGGCGAGGCTGGAAAGTGAGGCGGATGCCATAAAAAGAAATATCCGGAACCACCTGCCCAAAGGAATCTTGATGCCTGTGGACAAGTTTCAGTTCCTTCAATATTTGAAGGAGCAGGACAAGGTAGTGGACGCAGTCGAAGAGGCCCTGCTATGGCTTTCCCTGAGGCCGAAAGGAGTGCCAGATTCACTGGGATGCGATTTTCAGGATTTGGTGGGATCGCTCATCCCGCCCATCGAAAAACTGCCGCAATTGGTGACTATGGCTGCTGATTTCTTCAAGAGCCGCTCAGATCAGCAAAGGACCAAGATGAAAAGCCTTATTCAGGATATTCGTCAGCATGAAACAGAGGCCGACTTTTTGGAACGGGAACTGAAGCTACGGATTTTTAAAGAGGTCAAAGACGCCCTTGTCGTATTCCATATGGTCAGGCTGGTTGAACTGGCGGGCAATATTGCCGATCATGCAGAAAATGCTTCAGATCGAATGAGGGCTATGATTGCAAAATGATAAAACATGAAAAAGAGACAAGAGATCATTGTATAAGGTGTGGCGAGTGCTGCCTTTCGTCGAGCCCGACTTTGCAGATGGCGGATGTTTCCCTGGTATATGACGGGTTGATTGAAAAAAGTAATATTTACGCAATAAGGGTAGGGGAGCTTGTCCGGGATAATGTCAAAGGTGAGCTGAAAGTAACGGACAAAGAAATTTTAAAGATAAGGGAAAAGGAACACGGCAGGGGTTGCATCTATTACGATGACGAAGAAAAATCATGCACCATGTATGAACACCGACCGATACAGTGCAGGGCGCTTGCCTGCTGGGATGAGAGCGAATTCATGCGGGTCTATGCCAGACCCAAATTAAGTAGAAGGGATGTTATCAGCGACAGTAACCTTTTACGCCTCATGGCCGAGCACGATAAGAAATGCAGCTATATGGAACTTGAAAAGTATGTGGGGCAAATTGAGAAAGAGGGTGAACAGGCCGTTAAAAGCATTCTTGAATTGTTAAAATTCGATTACAAAATCAGATTATTGATATCGGAAAAACTGAATATTGTCTCAGCCGAAATGGATTTTATACTCGGTCGGCCATTCACGGAGACCATTACCATGTTTGGCCTGAAAGTGATCAGGGAAAAGGACGGTTCTTTTTTTCTGACAACGACAAAATAGTCTAAAGTATCTTCCCCCACCCTCCCGGTAGGCGGGATTGACGGACTTTTTACGAGCCCATTAAACTGATCATCTCATAAAAAACGGCTTCGCCGCTTTTTTGAGCGACGAAGCCGTAACCTTAAATATTTCTTAAGGAACTTTATTAGAACAGACCTGTAACCTTGCCGGACGCAGTATCCACATCCACCCTTCTAAAGGCCGGGTTGGAACTTGTGCCGGGCATCAGGCTGATGGTTCCGGCGCAGGGGCACAGGAACTTGGCGCCCGAGTAAATCAGCACATCCTGAATGGGGAGTGTCCAACCTTTTGGAACACCCTTAAGCGTCACATCATGGCTAAGACTGAGGTGAGTTTTTACCATCATGGTGGCAAAGTCATCATACTTGGAATCGGCCTCAAGCATCTTGGCTTTTGCTTCGGCGGCAGGTGTCCAGGAAACACCGTCCGCCCCATAGACCGTCTTCGCTATTGTTTCCACTCGCTCACGCAGTTTCATTTCCAAGGGATAGAGAAACTCAAAGTTTGCCTCCTCATCACATGCCTCTTTCACGGTTTCGGCGAACTCAATGGCACCGTCACCACCCATTTCCCAGTGTTTGGACTCTGCGCAGCGCGCTCCGGCTGCTTCGGCCGCCTTCCTTACAACTGCTACCTCTGCATCGGTATCCGTAAAGAAGCGATTGACACATACAACGGGATTGATGCCTGCCTTGCGGATGGAGTTGATATGATGAACCATGTTTTCGCAACCCTTTTCCACCAACTCCAGATTTTCCTTTGTGTATTCCTCGGCAAGGGGAAGACCTGCTACAACCTTTGGACCGCCGCCATGCATCTTGAGGGCGCGAATAGTGGAGGTCAGAACCGACACATGAGGTTTCAATCCGCTGTAACGGCACTTCACGTTCCAGAATTTCTCAAACCCGATATCAGCCCCGAATCCGCTCTCTGTGATATGATAGTCAAAAAGCTTGAGACCAACCCGGTCGGAGATGATGGAGGACTGGCCGACCGCGATGTTTGCAAAAGGACCGGCATGCACCATGCAGGGCTGGTATTCGGCCGTGCACATGAGCGTGGGATTGATGGTATTCCTCATCCAGGCCGTCATGGCCCCGCCGCACTCAAGGTCGCCCGTGGTGACGGGATTTCCTGATTTGTCAAAGGCCACGGTGACGTTGTCCAGCCTTTCGCGAAGATCAGCGAGATCCCTGATAATGGAGAGAATGGCCATACATTCGGATCCAACTGCAATACCGAACTTGGACTGCATGGTAAAGCCGTCCATACGGCCGCCTATACCGATGATGATGTTTCTCAGACATTGGGCGCAATAGTCGATGATCCAGCCCAATTCCACTCGGGTGGGATCCATATCGAGACGGCGCATACCGGTGAGTCTTTTCAGTTGCTCATCGTTGTAGTTTCGTTCATGCTGCATACGCGCGGTCATGGCCACCATTGCCAGATTATGGGCGTTCATGATGTCATTGATATCACCTGTGAGACCGAGGGAAAACTCCGTCATGGGGATCAGAAGGGAATTGCCTCCTCCTGCCGCGGTTCCCTTGATGTTCATGGTGGGACCGCCCGAAGGCTGTCTGAGGGCGCCGCCCACATTCAAACCGAGTTTACCCATACCCTCCATCAGACCGCATGATGTGGTGCTTTTCCCTTCACCCAACGGGGTCGGCGTGATTGCGGTTACCTCAATGTATTTTCCATCCGGTTTGTCTTTGAGGCGGTCAATGATCTTCAGAAAATCGAGTTTGGCAAGCCTGCCCATTGCAAGGACTTCCTCTTTTTCAAGACCTAACTTTTCTCTCCACTCATCCGGCGTGGGCATGTTAGCTTCCGCTGCCTCTGAAATCTGCCAGTCAGCCATTTCCACTGCGTTGTATGCCATGTATCCAATCCTCCTTTAGTAATGATGTTTTTTCCGGTTCGGAGATATCATCCTCACC
>DAOUXC010000208.1 GCA_030666795.1 Desulfobacteraceae bacterium | reverse complement strand
GTCCGATGAATTTCTCGTGCATTATGAGCTGAACGGAAAATACCATATTCTTCTTTGCGGTCTGCAGGAATACGTGAAGGGCGAGATCTTTGACCCCTGGAGCCACCTCGACAAAATCTGCCTCGTCTCACTGTTGTCCCGCATGGGTTTTGAAAGACGCAATGATTCAGAGTCGATTGTTGACAGGTGGGTCGGCAGTGTTCGTGAAAACGGCGTAAAGTTCGTGCAAAAACTAAGGCAACTGATCTTGCAGGCAAATCTTGTCCCGGATCTTGCGGGTATGGGGAACCTTATCCTCACAAGATCCGGAAACATGAAGCTCGTGGACATCAACAATATTTCCAGGGTCACGTTTGACCGCACAATTCCCATAGATGACAGGGGTTATCCCGTGTGCGACAAGTCCATCGAGGCCCTTTCCCTCCTTGAAAGGAAACTGACCGGCAGGTCTTTAGACGGAAGGGATGTTATCTATAATACATTCCTTGATCCTGAAAGAATAAAGGACGTTAAGAAAATAGAAAAAAAGTTTCACGCCTTGCTTACAGAAGATCGTGCAGCTTCCGGTGCAGATCAGTATATTCATCGCTTTTGAAACAGAACCCGAGGTTCAGGAATCGTTCCCGAAGCTCCCTGACTTTATCAATGACATTGCTATGGTTTATTACCACGTCATGAATCAACCCTGCCAGGGATCGAAAATCATCTTCTTCCATTCCGAAGCGGGTCATTTCGGATACTCCCATTCTCAATGCCCCTGACGCTGTAAAGCCTTCCTCGTCGGTGCTTGCCTGGTAGTTGCAGATGATGTTGCTGGATTCCAGCCTTCCCGCGATTTCAGGTCCGTGACTGTAACCCACGTCCACCACCACCTGATGGGTTTCGGTAAAATCTATAGCCGGATCACCGGCCACATTCATCCCTGAATCGCTTAATGCCCGGGCAAATGCCTTCGCGTTTTTTATGACCCTTGACTGGTATTCCCCCTTGAAATGATTCATCTCGTAAGCGGCCATGAGCAGACCCAGCAGTGTTCCGGGATGGTGATTGGACACGGATCCGGGAAAAGTCCGGCGTTCCAGTGCTTCCCAGAGTTCGTAACGTTCTTCATTTTCCTGAAAACGGCTGCCCACCACGCCGCGCTGGGTGCCGAAGAAGGTCTTGTGTGTGGACCCCGTGACAAGGTCGGCCCCTTCCGCAAAAGGCTCCTGGAAATGAGGTCCGATGAGCCCCAGCACGTGGGCCATGTCGTACATCACCACCGCGTCACTATCCTGGGCGTCGAGAAACCGGCGGATCTCGGCCACAGGTTCCTTGTGCAGCACCATGCTTTTACCGAAAATGATAAATTCCGGGCGGTACTCGTCTATCAATTCCAGGGTTGCCTGAACATCAATCTTAAAAGGGTTTTCAACCAGAACCGGGAAATTCACCACCGCGGGCCTTTCCGTGCGGGGGTCCCTGGCAACGTAGTCTTTGAGCGCACCCATTGGCTGGGCGCTCAAGTGACCGCCTTTTCCGATATGATTGTTCATTACCTGGCGGATTCGTCGCGGTTCGCGTTTTCTGTCGCCGCGATTGATGTAATCCACCATGGCGCTGAAAACGGCGGTGTTGGCCATTTGCCCGCTTATGAGGCGAGTTTCCACGTTTTCACAACCTAAGAATTCGAGCATCTCCTTTTCAAGCATTTGCTCCACCTGGCCGATAAATTCGGTTCCCTGGTAATAGAAAATGTCGGCGTCGTAAAATGCCTTTGACTTCTTATGCTCCGCGTATCGGAATGCAGGATCCATCACCGAAAGAAGCCTTACCATGGGGGACATGGTCATTTCCGATGGGATCAGGTTGATACATTGCTTCTGTCGCCAGAGGGTGTTCTCCAATGACCTTTCCAGGAGTCTGCGGACCTTGGCGGGCGAATCGCCTGCGGGTATCTCCTTGTCCGCTAACTGGTGATTGTAGATGATCGGACGGGAGTAGGGAGGGGCATCGGTGCGCATATGGAAGGGCACGACCAGGGCATCAACCGCCTTACCGCGGATATCTATGGTAACCTCATCTCCGTCGATAATGTCGCTGTCCATGTAGCCGAAGCAGATGGACCGCAATTGATGCTGGTCGGTCTGGATCGAACCCAGTCCTTCGCCCTCAACGGTCCAGGTGGGAACCATGGTGCCGCTGGTGACATAACCCACATGTTTTTCGTCCTTGAAGACCTTGGCACCGTCACGGGCGATTCCCCGGCCCGCAACGGCAATCGATTTTGTCATACGCGGCAGATCATGGATAAGGGAGTAGTCCCGCGAGAGGATCTTCTTGAAAGCATCCTGTTGTTTTGTCAGGGCTTTTCTGCCGACAAAATCTTTTTTCAATGGCGAAAAACTCACTGCAAATTTTGACAGGGGGCAGGACATGACGGGGATTTCCCTGCCATCGGGATCTTCACCCAGTTCATGACCGTAAAGAGGGAGGCCGGCCTCAAGGCGGAGGGTGTCCCTCGCTCCAAGACCGATGGGAGTCGCGCCCTTATCCACAATCCTGTCCCAAATACCGGGGCCTTCTTCTTTATCAATAAAAAGTTCAAAGCACAGTGGCTCACCGGTATAGCCGGTACGGGCTATTTTCACTTCGGCACCCGATATTGTGACCATACTTCCCGAGTTTCTCACCGGCTCCGGGAGTTGTCCGGAATCAATGATTTCTTCCATCAGTCCGCGGGACATGGGACCCTGAACAGCTAACATGGCGATGTCCCTGGACCGGTCCGTGAGTTCAACGTCGTCAAAATCCTTTAAAAGGGTCTGCAGATGGTCCCAGTCCTTGTCCAGGTTGGCGGCATTGACCACAAGGAGGTACTCGTCCTCGACAAATCGGTAAAGATAAGCATCATCAACGGCCCCGCCGGTTTCGGTTGGAATAAAAGTGTACTGGGAACCCGTGGTCCTTATGTCGAGGGCCTCGGCATTGTTGCTCAGGGCGTATTGAAGAAACCTGAGGGCTCCATTGCCCCTTACAATGAAACGCCCCATGTGGGAGACGTCAAAAAGTCCGGCCCCCTTGCGGGTGGCAAGGTGTTCCTGCACAATGCCGGTAGGGTAGAAAATGGGCATGTCCCAGCCCGCAAATTCCACCATCTTGGCCCCTAAGGCCACGTGCCTGTCATGAAAAATAGTCTGTTGTATTTCAGTCATGAGATTAATCCTTTCCTCCTTGTCACCCTCTGAATGAGGAAACCATCCAAAGATTAAAATTAAGTGCACCTGATATCAGGCTTTGGTTCTTTCGTCAACACAAGAAGGGGATTCGTAACGTACAATCAGAGATTAAGTTGTCGGTTTTTTTCTTCTGTAAGACCCCGCTATGCGGGGGCATGCCTGCCTTCCTGTTCTATCGGCTTTCAAAAAAATCCGGGAAGTCAGGGTGTCTTCTATGCTTAACCCATTGAAATAACGAAGACTTATTTCCGGCAATCCGGTAAAGACCTGACAACCCGGTCCCGAATGGAATCGTCATCGTGTTCAGTGACGACGTAGAGAGATTCAACATGGAATTTGCATTCATAAGTGGTATGTGATAAAGCCATTAAGTTTTCAGGCAAAAAGAAATCCGCATGCCGCTGTAATTACGGATTAGTTTCACTAATTATTGAGCTGTACACAAAAACACTTTAAGGAGAGAGGGAATATGAAAGAAATCGATGAACTGAACTTACCCGATGACATCCGCTATGCAGAAGACCATGAATGGGCAAGGCTCGAGGGAAACAAGATTACGGTCGGGCTTGACGACTATGCCCAGGACCAGTTGGGGGACATTGTTTTTGTAGAACTTCCCAAGGTGGGAGATACCTTTAAAAAAGGCGAGGAATTCACGACCGTGGAATCGGTCAAGGCGGTCTGTGAATGCTATCTCCCTGTGGGTGGAGAGATTATAGCCGTGAACAGTGAACTTGAAGAGGCCCCTGAACTGATGAATGAAAGCCCCTATGCCAAGGGATGGATGGTTGAGGTCAATCCTGGTGATCCTTCTGAAATGGACAGCCTCATGACTAATGTCCAGTGTCTGGAAAAGCTGAAAGGAGCACAATAAATGCAATACCTGCCACATACTGCCGAAGACATAACGGAAATGCTTCAGGCCGTGGGTGTTGAGCACCTGGAAGACCTTTTCGGAACGGTCCCGGAAGACTGCCGTTTACAGGAGGGGCTTGACCTGCCTGAGGCATTGACCGAGTGGGAATTAAACGATCATATGTCGGCGCTTTCCGGTGAAATGGCTGTTTCGCCGGAGTACAGGGTGTTCATGGGGGCCGGCAGTTACGAGCATTTTATCCCGGCGTCCGTGTCTTATCTCCTCAGTCGTTCTGAGTTTGTGACGTCCTACACCCCTTACCAGCCGGAAATGAGCCAGGGAACCCTTCAGGCCATTTACGAGTACCAGACACTCGCGGCAAGGCTTTTAGGTATGGAAGTGGCCACCGCGTCCCATTATGACGGAGCAACGGCCCTTGCGGAATCCCTGCTCATGGCCGTTCGTGTTACCGGAAGGGCAAAAGTGGCTATCTCAAGTCTTATCCATCCCCTTTACCGCCGGGTGGTCAAGACCTATTTTGAACCCACGGGTTATGAAGTCCTGGAACTGCCGTATTCAAAGAGCGGTCTGACAGATCTTTCCGTGCTCAATGAAATGGATGACCTTGCGGCGGTTGCTGTTCAGTCACCCAATTTTTTCGGTTGCATTGAAGATCTCAAGGCTGCAGGGGAAAAGGCCCATGATAAGGACGCGCTTTTAATAGCCTCTTTTACGGAGGCCCTTGCTTACGGGCTATTGAAAAATCCGGGAAGCCAGGGGGCGGATATCGTCTGCGGCGAAGGCCAGAGCCTCGGCATTCCCCGTTCCTTTGGAGGACCCGCGCTCGGTATGCTCGCGAGCGGAAAAAAGCTTATGCGTAAATTGCCGGGCCGTCTTGTGGGACAGACCAGGGACCTGGACGGCAGAAGGGGCTTTGTTCTGACTTTAGCGACAAGGGAACAGCATATTCGACGGGAAAAGGCCACCTCCAATATCTGCACCAACAACAGCCTCTGCGCGCTGGCCGCCGCCATGTACATGGCCTCAATCGGTGGCAGTGGAATAAAGGAACTTGCCCGTCTCAATCATGACAAGGCAGAGTATCTCAAGGCAGGGCTGAAAAAGGAAGGTCTTAACATATGTTTTGACAGCCCCACGTTCAATGAATTCGTGGTGGAATTTCCTTCGGGCTTTGATTCAACATACGCACGTCTCTTAGAGAAAAAGATAGTGCCGGGTCTTTCCCTGGCTCCCTATTATCCCGAACTTGCCAACCACTATCTTTTGTGCGTTACAGAAACCAGGTCCAGGGAGGATATGGATGAACTGGTAAGGGAGGTGACATCATGACGGAATCTTTGGGCACAACCGGCCTGATATTAAACGAGCCTTTGCTATGGGAAAAGGGTAAAAAGGGGAGGAATGGTTTTTCCCTTCCCCGTCGTGACGTTGATTCCCGCCCTTTAGACCCGGAACTTACGGGAGAAGGCGCGGATTTTCCGGATTTGAGCGAGGTTGACGTGGTACGGCACTACACCCGGCTTTCCCAGTGGAATTTCGGGGTGGATACCGGTATGTACCCGCTTGGTTCCTGCACCATGAAGTACAATCCCAAGACCAATGAAAAACAGGCAGGCCTGCCGGGATTTGCCGGTGCCCATCCTTTGCTTCCGACCGGTCTGAGCCAGGGAATTCTCAGGATGATGTCTGAACTTGAGAACTATCTCACCGAAATCACCGGCATGGATGCCACCACACTCCAGCCCGCGGCGGGTGCCCACGGCGAACTTGCCGGAATGCTTCTTATTCACGCCTTTCACAGGAACAAGGGGATGAACCGTTCAAAGATCATTGTCCCTGATACGGCACACGGGACAAACCCTGCCAGTGCAGCGCTCTGCGGATACGGTCCGGTGCCTGTTAAGTCAAACGAGCAGGGCATACTCTCCGTTGAGGCGGTTCGTGACGTCATGGATAATGAAACCGCGGGAATCATGATAACCAACCCCAATACCTTAGGCCTTTTTGAAGAAAATATTCAAGAAATAGCCGAAGTCGTTCACAATAAAGGGGGTCTGGTATACTGTGACGGTGCAAACATGAATGCTGTCATGGGTGTGGTTAAGATGGGCGCGATCGGGGTTGACGTGATGCACCTGAACCTCCACAAGACATTTTCCACCCCCCACGGAGGAGGCGGACCCGGGTCGGGACCGGTGTGCGTGAAAAAACATCTTGAACCTTTTCTGCCTGTTCCACGGGTGGTGAAAGAAAACGGCACGTACGTTCTTTCAGATGATCACCCGGAATCTATCGGCAAACTGCAGGCATTCCAGGGGAATGTGGGTGTCATGATAAAGGCATACAGCTATATCCGGTCCATGGGTCCGGAGAATCTGAAAAAGGCCAGCCAGTTAGCCGTGCTGAACGCGAACTATATAAAGGAAAGGTTAAAGGGGGCACTGCATCTTGCCTATGACAGACCATGTATGCACGAGTGCGTTTTTTCCGACAAAAATCAGGCATCCGGTCATATCACGACCCTGGATATGGCCAAGCGGCTTATGGATTACGGATTTCATCCACCCACCGTTTACTTCCCGCTTGTAGTGGACGGCGCCATTATGATGGAGCCTACGGAGACGGAGTCCAAAGAGGATCTGGACCAGTACATCGAGGCATTCAAGACTATCGTGAAGGAGGCCAAAGATGACCCCGAACTGCT
>DAOUXC010000300.1 GCA_030666795.1 Desulfobacteraceae bacterium | reverse complement strand
GGAAAGTCCCCTTTGAGCTGATCAACGAGAATCCCCTCCCCGGGTTACCCGGTTTGCTGACAGAGATCAGAACGAGGGGGATCAGCCTTTCTCGAATAAACCTAATCTTAAGGGCGGACTGGTTTCTTAAGGGAGAGGAAAGCCTGAGAGATGCCCTGCGATTAGCAAGGGATATGGGGGTACGTATCGTTTTGAGTTCTGTGGGTTTTGAGGCATTTGACGATACCATATTGCACAACCTCAACAAAGGGCTGACCGTCAAGACCAATCTGAAGGCGATTCAACTTATGAGACGTCTTAAAGAAGAATTTCCCCTGGAATGGGGATACTCCCGATCGGACGGAGCCATCCACGGCTTCATCCATCCCACCCCGTGGGACACTGAAGGAACCTGGGCCAATACTCAAAGAATCATTGAGCAATATGACCTTCCCTCCGACATCCTCCCTGATCACAGTATACCCCTTATTATCCATCACGCCTCAGGTCTGGGGGACTGGATTCGGGAGGTGGAAAAGAGGGAAAAAGTCCGTTTCAGGAGATATGTTTCGATCATAGGGTGGTGGAAGGAAGATAGTTGTGGTTTTAGTTGACCCTACTTTCTGAATCTGGTAAGTGCAAATTGCTTGTTTTTTGTATTGCGAATGTAGGGAGTTAATGCATTTGCGTAAAGGCTAAGGGCACAAGGCGCAAGGAAAAGATAAAATTCCCCTTCCATCGGCCTTATGCCTTGAGCCATGCGCCTTTCGCCTTTTAAATAGATATTCAGACTTCAATTATGAAACGTAATAACATTATATAAGCATACTCAATTTATTACTGCAGTATACCCAAGGAGGACAGGAGAATGAAAAAAATCGGAGTTATCGGCGCGGGTAACATGGGGAGTGGGATTGTCCAGAAAACTGCCCAGGAAGGACTTTCGGTGGTCATGGTTGATGTGAAACCCGAATTTGTTGAAAACGGGCTCAACAATATCCGCAATACCCTTAAAGAGGCAGTTGAAAGAAAAATCCTTCGGCCCGAACAGGTTGACGCTATTATGGGTCGCATTCAAGGAACAACGGATATGGCGGCTACAAAAGACTGCGACCTGGTCATAGAGGCCGTCTTTGAAGATATGGAGGTGAAGAAAGGACTTTTCGCCAGGCTCGATGATATGTGCGGGCCCAAAACGATTCTTGCCACGAACACCTCATCCTTTTCTGTGGATGAGCTTGCCCGGTCAACAGGCCGGTCCGACCGGTTTGTGGGTCTTCACTTCTTTTACCACCCGGCAAAGAACAGGCTCCTGGAAATAATCCCGGGACCCATGACATCGCCGGAAACTACCGCCGCCTGCAAGCGATTCGCCCAACTCACAGGTAAGACCGATATCCTGGTAAAAGACGCCCCGGGTTTTGCCGTAAACCGTTTCTTTGTACCCTGGCTTAACGAAGCCACCCGCATCCTTGAACAGGGTCTGGCCGATATTCCCACCATTGATAAAGCGGCCATGGATTCTCTCAATATAGGAATGGGGCCTTTCAAGTTAATGAACGTGACGGGCATTCCCATTGCCCATCATTCATGTGAATCTTTAGCGTCCAAGCTCGGTCCGTTTTATGCGCCATCGGCCAGACTAAAGGCACAGTTTGAGTCGGGCGAACTGTGGCCACTCGAGGGTGAAGCGGACAACACAAAACTGGAAGTGGTGGCAAACAGACTGCTGGCAGCGGTCTTCTATGTGGCCGCTTCACTCCTGGAAGAGGGTGTCACGGATATGGGTGATATTGACCTGGGTGCCAAGGTTGGACTGCGCTGGAGAAGAGGCCCGTTCGAACTCATGAACCGGAATGGCATCAACAATGCCTTCGGGTTTGTTGAGGACCTTTTGAAAGGTTGGCCGGACCTCAAGATGCCCGATCATTTACACAGTCAACATAAGAAGGGTAAACCCTGGGATATCCGTCTCGTGAAATACAGACGGGACGGTAATCTTGGCAGGGTCACCATCGCCAGGCCCGATGCCATGAATGCCCTTAATAAGATTGTAGTAAAACAGATAGACGAGGCATTTCAGGAGGCCGAATCAGATCCCCAGACCAAGGCAATTATATTAGAGGGTGCGGGCAAGGCATTTGTGGCCGGCGCTGATATCGGGTTTTTTGTAAAGTGCATTAAAAATGACCGGCTGGATGACAATTACGATTTTACCGCATACGGCCAGTCAGTCCTGAATCGTATTGACGAAAGTAAAAAATTGGTAGTGGCCAAGATGGACGGACTTGCATTAGGGGGCGGGTTGGAATTGGCCCTTTCCGCCGATGTCATAGCGGCAACGCCCAAGGCGTTTATGGGGTTCCCTGAAACCGGGATAGGTATCTACCCTGGACTCGGGGGGACACAGCGAACCAGTCGTCATATCGGGAAAGAGCTTGCCAAGTACCTGATATTTACGGGTCGAATCATCCCGGCCGAGGTTGCCCTGTCTATGGGCCTTGTGGACTATGTCTTTGCCCCGGAGGAGATAGAGGATAGAATAGAGGCACTTATTTCCGAGGAAAAACTCGTATCCAACAAGGGCAAAAAGACGGAAGACCTGACCCCTGAATTCCGGCAGATTAAAGGACTGTTTGCCGATGAAAACATAGAGGCATGGCTGAAAAATAAATACCTTGAAAACGATGATCCCCTGGTAGCCAAGACTGCCAAAATAATATCGAGCAAGGCACCTATAGCCCTCCGCTTTGCGAACGAGATCGTTGACACCGGATATGCAATGCCTCTTTCCGAGGGCGTCAAGCAGGAACTCGCTCACTTAAACGAGATCTTCTCCACTGCCGATGCCCTGACAGGGTTGACAAGCGTGGGCAAGGCAAGACCGACCTTCGAAGGTCGATAAAGGATCCTTTATTTCCTTTTGACAAGCATTTTGGCCATAAGGGCGCCGATTCCCTTAGGACTCATATCGGCAGGAGCCAGTGTTCCAAGGATATCAAGAAAGGCCCTTGCGGGAGGTGAAAGGGGCTGGTCTTTGAGATAGGCTATACTCACGTCCAAAAAGACCTTTTGACCGTGAATGGGAACTTCAAGCAGCTTCCCCTCCCGAAGCTCGGGAACAACCGCCTCTCTCACCAGAAAAGAAACACCTTCTCCGCGCTGGACCAATTGCTTTATGAATTCGGCGTTGCTCGTCTCCATCAGGACGTCAGGGACACAATCATTTTTTGCAAATAATTCACTCACCAGCTTTCGGGTTCCGGAACCTGTCTCCTTCATTATTATGGGCTCTTCGGCCAATTCTTTAAAAACGACGGGCCCTTTTTGCGCCAGCCTGTGACCCGGAGCCACTAAGAAGACCAGTTCTTCCTGGCTGAATGGAGTAAAACAGATATCCGGATTATCTTCGGCCTTTGCGATAATGGCGATTTCGTTCCGGAAATCGAGCAGACTGTGTATCATATCCAGGGAACTGCCCTCATCCAGGTGGATCTTGATCTTGGGATAGGTCTCATGGAAGCCCGAAATCAGATAAGGCATAAAATAACGGGCATAGGCCTTTGTGGTTCCCAATCTCAGTATCCCGAGTTTCAATTCCCTCATATCTTCGATTACATCATCAATCTCTTTTTCATATTCAAAGACCTTTTTCGCGCACTCATAAAGTGTTCTTCCCTGGTCTGTCAGATAGATCTTTCGCCCCTTCTTCTTGAAAAGTCTCAAGCTGCAGTGATCCTCAAATAGTTTCACCTGGGCCGTAACCGCCGGTTGAGTAATACAGAGCTTTTTTGAGGCCACGGTATAATTCTGGTATCTTGCGGCATGATAAAAAACCCTGAGCTGGTTAAAATTGATCATCCTCATCGTCTCCGCTCTAAATAAAATTTATGGATAAAATATATTTATAAGTAAAAATTATGAGTATCATAAAAAAAAAGGATTTGACACTTTTTTCTTATTAGGCAATTTTTGTCTGGTATCATTTTCCATTTATCCAAATCGACGACCAAACTTTTCATAAATATTTTGATAAGATAATGATAATATCGTTTTCTTGTAATAGATCAATATTCTGGGGCTTTCACCTCCAACCTAGCCCTCAGTACTGTTGAGTTAAGGGATCTGTCCATGAATCCGGCACCCTCCACAAACATCGTGCACATATAGGAGAAGCCTGAGAAAACCCTTAATTCAACAACATTTAGGGTGAGGGGATACCCTGATTTATTGGGCAGATATGTTTTTTTCTGCAGGTTCAGTCCAGTTTTTGATACATGTCTCACAATTTCTCTTTTTATGCCTTTGCAGAGCTGTACCCGGAACAACTCAAAAAGCGTCAAGCGGTTTTGGGCTACGCGGTCTGGCCGCTTAGGACAAGGAAATTCCTATAAAATCGAGTTGGTTAGTTAATCTTCTTTTTAACCTTTTATTTGATATATGGAGGAGAAAAATGGCTGACGAAAAAGCAGGAAGGTTTCCGGACCCACACGAGTTTCAGGTTCCCCCGGAACTTGAAGGCTGGGAAGAGATGTATCCATCGCACTATCTGTTCTCCAAAGACAGGGAAGACTGGGAAAAAATCAGTTCTGGTATGCGGACAAGATACACGCGCCGGAGCCCATGCCTCCCTTGGACCTGATCTTTCAGG
>DAOUXC010000317.1 GCA_030666795.1 Desulfobacteraceae bacterium | reverse complement strand
TTGCCCTGTCCGGGGCCCTTTGTTACGGGGAATTGGGTGCCATGTTTCCAAGGGCGGGTGGGGAATATGTATTTTTAAGGGAAAGCCTTGGAAAATGGATGGCCTTCCTGTCAGGATGGATATCATTGATCGTTGGTTTTTCCGCACCCATAGCAGCGGCCTCTATGGCATTTGCCGGGTATTTTTTCCGGAGTGTTCCAAACGCCCTGACACAAAAGCCCGACATTCCCTTTTTTGATGCGGGAGTTATTTCCTTTTCACCGGTCACCATACTTGCCGTTGGGATCATTCTGATCTTTTCTCTGATACACACCTACAGCCTTCATTTTGGCAGCCGGGTTCAGAATGTGCTGACCATATTCAAGATCGCTGTGATCCTGGCCTTCATTGCTGCGGGAATGATTTTTGGTGCCGGCTCTTTTGAACATTTTGGATCCGGATTCGGTTCCGGCCTCATTTTTTCAGGAAGTTTTGCCATTTCGCTCATTTTCATATCCTTCGCTTACAGCGGGTGGAACGCGGCGGCTTATTTAGGAGGAGAGATTAAAGACCCGGGAAGGAGCATACCCTTTGCTCTGATCACAGGTACGCTCATTGTAGCGGCGCTTTATCTGTTATTAAACATGACCTTTATATATGCCCTTCCTATGAACGAAATGAGCGGGGTCCTGGAGGTGGGGGCAAAATCCGCGATCTCATTGTTCGGGGGTAATGTGGGAAGAGTCTTTTCACTGGCGGTTACCCTGTGTCTGCTGTCCGTTATCAGCGCGATGATCATGGCCGGACCCAGGGTTTATTACGCGATGGCAAAGGATGAAACGTTCTTTAATTTATTCGCGCGGGTTAGCAAGACCCGTAAAACTCCCGGCCCATCTATACTATTGCAGGCAGCAATTGCTATCGGCATGGTCTTTACCTCCTCATTTGACAAACTTCTTTTATATATCGGATTTACCCTCTCTCTGTTTGCCATGCTCACGGTGGCGGGGATGATGCTGTTGCGCGTAAAGAAACCCTTGCTGGAACGTCCGTACAAGACTGTCGGTTACCCCATAACGCCGATCCTGTTTATCTTCGGCAACCTGTGGGTCATCGTTTTCTGCATAAAAGGCCATCCCATGGTCACTTTATATGCCGCGGGCACCATTATAATCGGAAGTCTGGTCTATGGCTATTTTACGAAAATATGCAAAAAAACATCGTAGGGTCCGTCAATGTGCCTTTCTGCGTAAGACGCACAGGCAGGCAGGCCTGAAAGGCAAGAGAGGCGGCCTGCTCCGTGGCCGTGTACGGGATATTTTTGCGAACAGAATTGTTCCTTTGCTTTTCCTGCTGGTGTTCTCTTTTTTTATGTGTCATGGCCCTGCATTTGGTAAGGAAAAAGCGGTGCAACAGGATTCCAACAAGGATGGAAAGATCGACCGAATAGCCCGCATTGATGAGAATGGCAAGATCATTGGATTGGAGATCGACAGCAATACAGACGGGGTCATGGACCGGTTCCAATACTACTCCCATGAAAAGGTCATAAGAGTAGAGAGTGATTCGAATCACGACAAGAAGATTGATCAGTGGAATTATTTTGAAGACGAAAAAAGGATTCGCCACGAAAGGGCCTCAACCGAAACAGACCGGTTAAATCAAATTATCGACTTTGATCAGCAGGAACGTCCTTTGAAGATCCGGAAAGACACTACGGGAGACGGTCTGTTTGACAGCATTTCTTACTTTAAGGAGGGAAGGCTGTCATCTTCCACAAAAGACACGGATGGCGACGGCAAGATAAATGTCCTGCAAACCTACCGGGATGATAAACCCGTTGAGAGACACATTGACGATAACGGAGACGGCCGGTACGAAAGGATCACCTTCTATGATTCAGAGGGCCTTCCCAAAGAAAGCCGCCATGATATGAACAATGACGGGCATATGGAAGTGGTTCGTATTTATAGAAAAGGATCTCTTTTCGAGCAGAAGAAGGACAGCGACAAAGACGGCAGGTTTGAGATCATCACCAGGTTTAAAGATGACCAGCCTTATGAACAGCAGGAAGATAGAAACCGTGATGGTCTCTTCGACATTATGACCCGTTATAAGGCGTGTAAACCTTCGTATCAGGCCAGGGATACCAATTATGACGGAAAAAAAGATTTTTTCTCCCATTTTGATGCCAGGGGTCTACTCGAAAGGACTGAAGAGGACAGCAGGTTTACGGGAAGGATTGACAGGATCAGGACTTACAATGACGGTGTTCCGGTCAGGGTGCTTCATGACGCGGATGGCGATGGATTCAAGGAGACCTTAACATTTTTCAAAAATGGAACACCCTGTCTCCAAACCCAGGATAACAACGCTGATGGAAAGGCGGATGCAAAATTGCACTTCAATGGCAAGGGAGAGAAGGTGAAGGCGGAGAGTGACCTTGATTTAAACGGGAAGATCGATAACTGGGAGTATTACAGGGCTGGGCATCTTTCAAGGATCGAGAAAGATGAAGTGGGAAAAGGGAGAATCAGCCTGAAGATTTTTTTCAAAAAGGGTAAAAAGTACAAGCTTATCATGGACAGAGACAATGACGGCCTCTTTGAGACAACACAATGGTTTGACAGACCCCAATGGTCAACGGTTATGGAACTGGATGCCGATGGAGATGGAAATCCGGAGGGTCGATATTGTTACAAAAATAGTATATTAAGGCTCAAAGAAATTGATGAAAATGGCGACGGAACGTTTGACTTAAAAGAGTTCTACAATGCCGATGGGAAATTGATCAAGAGCCGGGAAAGGCTTGAGCATGGTAATGGCCCGGACATTACCTGGTTTTACGATAATGCCGAAGAGGCCGTTCGGGCAGAAAAAGACAATAACAAAGACGGCCGTGTGGATACATGGTACCACTATTATAAGGGGAGATTGATGCGCGTGGAGGAAGACACGAACAATGACGGCAAGGCTGACTTGTGGGAGGAGTATGACGAGTCAGAGGCACTGGTAAAGCGTTCCAAGGATCTGAATCTCGACGGTAAACCCGATGTTGAGGAGTACGAGGGTGAACAGGCGAGCAGGTGAGAAAGTGAGAAAGCGGGAAAATGAGAGGAAAACAACATGATTGATTTTCTATCAAAAGGTGGAATACTTGTTGTACCCATTCTTTTATGTTCCGTGCTGGCCCTGGCTATTTTTCTTGAGAGGGTGATCCGCTTTGCGCGGCTGCGGATCGGTGGCAATGGGTTGGTGCAAAAGATTGGCAGGCATGTGAAAAACGGCGAGGATCAGCAGGCGTATGAATTGGCTGAGAAGAGCAATACCCCTATGGGGCGAATCCTGGGACAGGCCATGGAAGTCAAGGATCAGGATAAGGAGACATTGGAGACGGTGATTGTCCATGCCACGGATGAAGAGGTGAGGGGCCTTTCACGTTATCTCCAGGCCCTGGCCACTATTGGAAATATAGCGCCTTTATTTGGTCTTCTGGGAACGGTTCTCGGCATGATCAAGGCATTCATGGTAATCCAGCAGATGGGCGGAAAGGTCAATGCCGCGGTACTTGCAGGGGGCATATGGGAGGCCATGCTGACCACTGCCCTGGGTCTGACAGTGGCTCTTCCCACCATAGTGGCTCACAGTTATTTAGTGGCCCGTTTGGACAAGTATGAGGCACAACTCCAGGACGGGACAGTATCCTTTATCAAGGCTTTAGGCAGGCGATCCTGAAAGGGGCTTTTATGCTTGTTTACCACAGACGAAAAAACCGGATACAGATACAGATGCCATTGACGTCCCTTATAGATATTGTTTTTCTACTTTTGATCTATTTTCTACTCACAACCAATTTTATGGTTGAAGAAGGGATTAAGATCAAGCTGCCCCAGGCCCAGGCCTCCGCCCCACAGGTCGAGGAAGTAATTACCATCTATGTGGACAAACAGGGGAGGGCCTTTCTTCAAACCGAAGAGGTCTCTTATGCCGGGCTTTTTGACAGGCTCAGGGAAATGATAAAAGACCGTAAGAACAAGCTGGTTGTTGTCAGGGCCGACAGGTCCGTGGTTCTCAATAAGGCTGTGAAGGTTATGGATATCGCAAAGGCGGCAGGGGCGGAAAGGCTGTGCCTGGCAACGGAGAAAGAATTCTGATTAGACTAAGAGTATTCGATAAAATATGAATCAAATTAATTGGCTTCTAAAACCTTGTCCTTAGAGACCGTCGTATCTTCCCTCTGATGTTCAGCGGGCAATCAGAGCCGGCTGGCTCTACCGAGGAGTTTTGTGTCTAAAAATACAAATTACAAGCACCAAATTACAAATAA
>DAOUXC010000367.1 GCA_030666795.1 Desulfobacteraceae bacterium | reverse complement strand
GTTTCATTCCTGCGCAGGATCTGGATGGGTGCCTCAAGAAAAGGGGTCACACGTGTTCAAGGGATTCTTCCCGTTGACGTGGCAACGTATCTTCAGAATAAAAAACGAAAAGAACTTGCCGAGCTTGAATCTCGCTATGGTGTTGGTATTGATCTTAAGGGTGACCCGGCGCTTGCCCCCGGAGACGGAAAACTGGAGTTTTTGAAAGAGAACGGCGGCTGAAAAATGAATAATTGCCAATCTAACTGTTCACGGGTTCAGGGGTTCAGATTTAGTGAAGGTTGACAAATGAAGAGCAGCCCCGAACCTCTGAACGCTCGTTACCAATCTAACCGGCATACAAATCAACTATTTGACTGATCCCGATGTTCAACAATATTATATATTTCATTGTTGTCCTCCTTATTTTCAACATAAACTATCCCGGCGACACCCCTGCAAACTCCCTTCCCTTAACCCTGATTATGCTATTCCTTTCGTGGGTGGTCTTTGCAGGATATTGCCGATGGGGATTCGGCTCCCTCCAGAAACGGTTTCATAAAGGGATAACTGATGATGGCGGTGTGACCGGCCAGTACCAGAGGCTGACCGTCAGACTCTCAGTCTTAGCCATATTCCTGTTTGCCTTGGTCACTTACCTCCTTAACCTGAAATACTGGCTCCGGTCGATCCCGGGTTTTGAAAGATTTTCTGTTCTGCAGGGCATACTTGCCCTGTCGCTGTTCATATTTTATCTGGGCACGATCTGGTATTTTGCTTATCCGGCCTACAAGGCCTTATTCGGAACGGGAATCACAAGGGAGTCCTATGTCCGCTCCAATATAAAATTCAATCTTCCCATCCTCTTCCCATGGATCGTTTTGTCTTTAGTGTATGACGTTATTGGCCTCAGTCCATGGACCGGGCCCGGCGGTTTCCTTAACACGGCAGGGGGACAGATTATCTTTTTTGCCATCTTTTTGACCCTGCTGATGATTTTTCTTCCGGGATTTATACATTATTTTTGGGGATGCACGCCGCTCAAGGCATCGGAAAAGGGGAGGAAACTGGAGGTTTTTCTCCGTGAAAAAGGTTTTAAGTACCGGCATTTGTTGAACTGGCCTATTTTCGAAGGGAAAATGATGACTGCCGGGATTATGGGTATTGTATCCAGGTATCGCTACATCCTTGTTACCGATTCTCTTTTGGAGGCCCTTTCATTAGAAGAGTTAAAAGCGGTACTGGCCCATGAAATGGGGCACGCAAAATACCGGCATCTATATTTTTATGTCCTCTTTTTTGTCGGCTTTATGGTTATTTCTTTTGGATTGTCCGACGTCTTTCTTTATTTGATATATTCACATCCACTTTTTATTAACATGATTTCAGACACAGATCCCAAAACCGTCAGCCTGTTCTATCTGATTTTATCCATTCCCATGCTGTTGACCCTGTTTATCTATTTCCGTTACATTATGGGATTTTTCATGCGCAATTTTGAACGCCAGGCCGATCTCTATTCGGTCGTGGTCATGGGAACTCCCATGCCTACCATTAGTTCACTGGAAAGGATTGCCCTTTTAAGCGGAAAGATCAGGGATCTTCCAAGCTGGCACCACTTCAGTATAAAAGAAAGAGTAGACACCCTCTGGCGTGCCGTTAAGGACCCCGGTCTGATAAAACACCACAACCGATTCGTGGCTGTCTCCTTTTTAGTTTATTTGGTTTGCATAGCAGGCTTGGGGTACTCGTTGAATTTCGGGCACATAAAAAGCCATTTGAATTATTCGTTCATTGAAAAAACTCTGAAACAAGAGATCCTGAAAAAACCAGGGGACGTCGCCCTTTACCGGGCACTGGCAATGATCTATCACCAGAAAGAGAAATACGAAAATGCCATTGAAACTTATGAGAAGATAATTTCGCTGGACCCGGACCAGTCCGAGTCATTGAATAACTTAGCCTGGCTCTTGGTAACTGCCCCTGATGAGGAAATGAGAGATAAAGAGCGTTCCCTTGTTCTTGCAAAAAAAGCAGTGCTTTTAGAGCGGTCTTCCGTATTCCTCGACACATTGGCAGAGGCTTATTATGTTAACGGTTTTATCCCGGAGGCCATAAAGACTATTGAAAAAGCCATTTCGGTCGCTAAGGAAAACAGAGCGTACTATGAAAAACAGTTGAAGAAATTTTCGGCAGGCTCTACTCCACCTTCATGAAGTACGGAGAAGTTTTTTCAACTTTCCGAAAATGATTCTTGTGAGGATGTAAAGTGGAATAAAGATAAATGGATATCCGGCAGTTTCGCCAAGCGGTGGCAGGTCAAAAGGAAGGGGAAAGCGGATATTGGAGAACCGGGCCTGCATCCATCCCAATGCGCATGCGACCGGCCACAGTGAAGCTGACGCCATTGCGATCTGCAAGAAAAAGGTCTTGCCGAATGCCTCGTTGGCCAGTTTATTGATCGCCTTGTAGGCCCCCTTATCGCCGGCTTTGAGGGCATTCATGGACCGGTCATGGTATTCGGCCATTTCCCTTGTCGTTTTCGTAACATGAAACCGGTTGGCCCTAAAGGCTATGGCCAGGGTTATTTCACCTAAGATGGTGGACCACAGGGCCAGGATGAAGGTGCCCAACCACCAGCCCAAAACAGGATCTTGAGGCCAACGGTAAGGAGCAATCAGAAACGCATCAACCAATTCCATCAGCCATGTAAAAAAGTCCATTTCGGTGAAACCTCAGAGCCAATTTCAAAACGCTCCCTTTTGCCCGATATCTGCGTCAGTCTCAAATTTTAATCCTCGAAATACT
>DAOUXC010000025.1 GCA_030666795.1 Desulfobacteraceae bacterium | reverse complement strand
GAAAATCATCCATTCGGCCACGGGTGCCATTGCGGAGTCGGATATCATGCTGGCTTCGGCATCAGGGGCTATTATTATAGGTTTCAACGTGAGAGCAAATCCGCGCGTTTCCGAAATAGCGGCAAGAGAGAGTGTGGACATTAGATACTACGATGTCATCTATAATGTGATCAATGATATCCGCCTGGCCATGACCGGCCTCCTGGAACCTGTTTATGAAGAGCATGTCATCGGCCGTGTGGACATTAAAGAGATCTTTCACGTTCCCAAAGTGGGTTCAGTTGCCGGTTGCATTGTCACCGATGGTCATGTTGAGAGGAATGCGAATGTGAGACTCCTGCGTGACGAAGTGGTTGTTTTTGATGGCAGGATCGCATCTTTAAGGCGCTTTAAGGAAGACGCAAAAGAGGTGCAGTCAGGATACGAATGCGGTATAGGCCTGGAAAATTATCAGGATGTCAAACCGGGCGATGTGTTTGAAATCTATGAGGTTGAGGAGGTGGAAGCGGAGTTGTAAAAATGCAATTGGCAAGAAAAATAGAGTTTTTTGCCATGCGCCGTTCAGTAAGACGGTTCGCTTCGCTCATAAATGCTATGCCGGAATGTTGGAGTATTGGAATAATGGGTTTGAAGGATTTTTCGACAGTTCAAATATCTTAGTTCTACCTATATCCCCAATGTTCCATTTTTCCGACATTCCATTGTTTCGTATGGTTGGCATAAACTGGTTGTCGGCCAAAGCCTTAAGACTTGGATAAACCTGAAAGCCCCCGGACATTATGGTCGTCGGCACACTGAAAATTGAATTTCGTTTGATCGACAATAGATCTCTTAAGGGAAAACGTAAGGTCGTCAGGAGTATGGTGGATAAGGTAAAGTCCAGATTCAACGTGTCTATTGCAGAAGTCGGGTCCAATGACAAATGGCAAAAGATCGAATTGGGGATCAGCACGGTTGGAAACGACAGACGTCATGTGGATTCTTCTCTTAATCACGTTTTTGATTTTATTGATTCACTCTATCTTGCACAAATAGTGGATTCCGAGATGGAGATTATTAATTTGTAGTCTCAGGTTCAAGGTTCAAGGTTCACGGTTCAGGGGTTACAACCATTGAACCATTGAACCTTGAACCGTTGAACCGCCCATTTTTAGGTATAAACAAGTGGCTAAAAGATTCAGAAACTCATGCATTTTTCCCGGAGATTGTCATGTTAGCCGGTAAACGAGCAGTCAGGGTGGGTGACCACCTACTTAAAGAAATTGCCCTCCTCCTTCTTAACAAGGTCAGGGATCCCAGGGTTCAGGGTGTAACCGTGACCGGAGTTCGCCTCAGTGATGACCTCAAAATGGCTAAAGTCTTTTACAGTGTTATGGGAGAGAAAAGCCAGATCAATGGTGCACAGGTCGGCTTGGACAGTGCCAAAGGGTTTATCAAAAGGGAAATAGGCCGTCGATTGGTCTTGAGATACGTGCCTGAAATTATGTTTGTTCATGATCCGACCTTAGAAAGCGGCAGTCATATGGACAGGGTATTCGAAGAAATACGCAAGGCCGAAGGAAGAGACTGAATATGGCCGTAAACCGGATAGCCGGCGTTTTAAGTAAAGGGCGGTCTTTCCTACTCATGACCCACAAGGATCCTGACACGGATGCCATTGGTTCTCTGCTCGCCCTTGGTAAGGCAATGATTGATGCAAAAAAAGAGGTGGTCCTTCTTACCGAGAAACCTGTGCCTGATGCTTTCAGGTTTTTGAGAGGTGCCGACAGGATTGTCCAGGGTTTTGATTCCGGAAAAAATTTTGACGCCGTTGTGGTTCTGGATTGCTCCGAGATTAACAGAATAGGCTGTTTTCACGGGTGTCTTGAGGGTCGCGGGCCATTGGTAAATGTTGATCACCATGAAACCAATTCCTTTTTCGGGGATTTGAACCTGGTCGATCCCCACGGCTCCTCAACCGGTGAACTGGTGTTTAATATCATAAAGGCGGCAGACTTCAAATTTGGCTATGAAGTTGCGGAAAATATTTTTGCGGCCATCCAGGCGGATACGGGTTCCTTCAGATATGATAACACCTCTTCCACGTGTCTGGCCGTTGCAGCGGAAATGCTTGAGTACGGGGTAAAGCCCTGGGAGATTTCCCGCAAGATGATGGATGAATATTCACTGTCTCGCTTGAGGTTGTTGGAAATGACCCTTGGCTCTGTCGAATTCCACCATCAGGGAAAGATCGGCATAATGACGATTTCTTTAGAGATGTTTAAAAAGGCCGGGGCGGATGAGTCTGACAGTGAAAGGTTCGTTGATTATCCGAGATTTGTTTCAGGCGTTGAAATTGCCGCTCTGATTCGTGAGAGAGATAAAGACGATTATAAGTTCAGTCTTCGATCCAACGGCAGGGCCAACGTGGCCGAGCTGGCATCCCGGTTCGGTGGTGGAGGGCACGCCATGGCCGCCGGGTTCGAGGGTCGCGGATCCATAAGCGCTTTAAAAAGGAATTTAATGAAGGAAGCTGTTCGATTTTTAGATGGGACACCAGATTGACGGCATACTTCTAGTTGACAAGACTGAAGGCGAAACCTCCCATGATGTGGTGAAAAAGGTGAAGTCAGCCCTTGGCTTAAAGGGGTGTAAGGTCGGTCATGCCGGAACATTGGATCCTTTTGCCACCGGTTTGCTGATAATTCTTTTGGGACAGGGAACCAAGCTGTCACGTTTCATTATGTCTGAGGACAAAGTCTATTTGGGCACTATGAGGCTGGGAGTTGAAACCGATACATTGGATTGTACCGGGAGCGTTCTTCGTACAGGTATAGTACCTGAGTTGGGGATAGAACAGATTCGGGAGAAGGCACGGCAGTTTGTGGGGGAGATTGAGCAGTCTCCACCTATCTATTCGGCTGTGAGATATAAGGGAACACGGGCATACAAGCTGGCGCGCAGGGGCGAGGAAATGTCCCTTAAAAAGAGGAATGTCACTGTGTACTCCCTTCGAATATACTCCGTTGATCTGCCGGATGTTACTATGGAGGTCAAGTGTTCCAGCGGAACCTATATCAGGAGCCTTGCTGCCGACTTAGGTAAGGGCCTGGGACCCGGAGGACATCTAACCTCTTTGAGAAGACTCGCCAGCGGCACTTTCAAGTCAGAGGATGCCCTGAACTCTGGGGAGTTTGTAATCAAAGATAGGGAACATTTTTCTGCTTTGCGGGATAAAGTGATCCCCATGAGGGCCGCCCTTCCGGGTATGCAAGAGATAAAGGCGGGAGGCTTGCTTGCAAAACAGGTAAGGCATGGCTACCAACCAGCGTTGGAAGATTTTGCCGGGGAATGGGATATGACCGGTTTTGACGACCGCAATGTCAAGCTGGTCAGCGATGGAGAACTTGTGGCCATCATGAAAGTGAACAAGAGCGAGGGGGTAGAAGATGGAAAAATAAGGATAGAGAGGGTGTTTTTATAAAATCGCGAAGCGATATTTTTACATGAACAAAAATATAAAATTATACAGGAGGTAAGAAAAGTGGTTTTAACGCCAGAAGCCAAAAGAGAGATTATTGATCGCTTCAAGGTTAACGAAAACGATACCGGTTCACCTGAGGTTCAGATCGCATTATTAAGCAATAGAATCAAATATCTTACGGATCATTTCAAAGTACACAAAAAGGACCATCATTCACGTAGAGGTCTTTTGAAACTAGTGGGACAGAGGAGAAGGCTCCTCAATTATTTGAAAAAGAGAAACGTGGGAAAATATCAGAACGTTATCAAGGAACTGGGTATTCGAAAATAAACGCATAAAGAAACAGACGAAAGGCGATTGCACTGGCAATGAACTTCAACATAAACAATAAATCGTCAATCTTTAAGACGAAAGGAAAATATAGAAAATGATAAAAAATTGTTCAATAGAGCTTAACGGCCAGACCCTCAATGTGGAATCCGGGCGTATCGCCAAGCAGGCAAGCGGTTCTGTGGTCGTGACCTTGGGAGAGACGATGGTGCTTGTGACCGCTGTTGCGACTGATGAAGTTCGCGAGGGAATCGACTTCCTTCCTCTGACAGTTGAATATCAGGAGATGTCCTATGCAGGGGGAAGGATCCCGGGAAATTTTTTCCGCAGGGACATGGGTAGGCCCGGTGAGAGGGAGACCTTGACTTCCCGCTTGATCGACAGGCCGATCAGACCGCTTTTTCCAGATAATTATCATTATGAGACCCAGGTGATTGCGTCGGTGTTCTCAACCGATAAGGAAAATGAGGCTGATGTTCTGGCCATGTTGGGGGCCTCTGCCGCTCTTGAAGTATCGGACATCCCTTTTTCGGGACCGATCGCAGGAGTACGTGTGGGAAGGGTTGACGGCAGGTTAATTGCGAACCCCACACTCAGCCAATTAGCGGAAAGCGATATCAATCTGATCGTGGCAGGCAATCGCGCGGGTATTGTCATGGTAGAGGCTGGCGGTCTTTTTGTTTCCGAGTCGGAAATGATCGAAGCGATTTTTTACGGCCATGAGGCCATGCAGCCAATGCTTGATATGCAGGAAGAGCTTAGATCTGCAATCGGCAAATCGAAAAGGGAAATCCCGCCTGAACCGGTTGATGAGGAACTTCAGAAAAAAATCGTTGAGCTGGGGAACCCCCTGCTCAGAGAAGTAATTACCACTGCCGATAAAATGTTGCGGCAGCAAAAAGGCCGGGATGCACGAAAAAGTGTGGTTGAAGCCTTATCCGAGACCTATGAAGGAAAGAAATCGGAGATCAAGGAATCGATGCACGACCTGGAAAAGAAGATGGTCCGTGAGATGATCCTGAATGAGGGAAAACGGATTGACGGGCGGCCCTTTTCTGAAGTGAGGCCGATAGAGTGTGTCGTCGGTGTTTTGCCTCGCGCTCATGGATCGGCCCTTTTTACCCGAGGTGAGACACAGGCAATGGTTTCAACTACATTGGGAACGGAACGAGACGAGCAGCGGATAGAGACCATGTACGGAGACCATTTCAGATCGTTTATACTTCATTATAATTTCCCACCCTACAGTGTGGGTGAGGCCAAAAGAATTGGTGGCCCGGGCCGAAGGGATATTGGGCACGGGGCACTTGCCCGGCGTGCGCTTTTGCCCGTAATGCCCGGCAATGAGGATTTTCAATACTGTGTTCGAGTCGTGTCCGAGATACTTGAATCCAACGGATCTTCGTCTATGGCATCGGTCTGCGGCGGCTGTCTTTCCCTTATGGATGCAGGTGTTCCCATTAAAGAGCCTGTGGCAGGCGTGGCCATGGGACTTGTGGCAGAGGGCGACAAAGTGGCTGTACTGACTGATATTATCGGGGATGAAGACCATTACGGGGATATGGATTTCAAGGTCACCGGCACGCGCGACGGTATTACCGCTCTGCAAATGGACATAAAAGTGGAAAACATTACAAGGGAGGTTCTGGAACAGGCTCTTGAACAGGCAAAGGCTGGCAGGCTGTTTATCTTGGATGCCATGAATAAGGCCATTACCAAACCAAGGACCGATGTGTCTGAGTATGCACCGATCATTACAAGGATTAAGATCAAACCTGAAAAGGTCAGGGTACTTATAGGCCCGGGAGGAAAGACGATCCGGGAAATTTCTAACGCCTCTGATGCCAGGATAGACGTGGATGATGAGGGGACCGTGACTATTTCTTCTACGGACAAAGAAAGCGCCGATTCTGCGAAAAGAATGATCAACGAGATTCTTCAGGAGGCCGAGGTCGGCAAGCTCTACATGGGTAAAGTGGTAAAAATCATGGACTTTGGAGCGTTTGTTGAGATTTTTCCGGGGACAGACGGTCTGGTCCATATATCACAGCTGGACAAGGATAGGGTCAACAAGGTTACAGACGTTCTCAATGAAGGAGATGAGGTCCTGGTAAAGGTCCTGGAAGTAAACAATGACGGTAAGATTCGTCTCTCGCGCAAGGCTGCATTAGGTGAGAGCTTAGATGATGTATAATAAGACAGTCTTGAAAAACGGCGTCCGTATTATTTCGGAGCCATTAGACCATCTGCGATCCGTTTCCCTTGGTATATGGGTCGATACCGGTTCTCGTGACGAAATCAGGTCGGAGAACGGGATTTCTCACTTTATTGAACACATGATTTTTAAGGGAACGCGGAATCGCACAAGTCTTGAAATCGCAAAGGAACTGGATGTAATCGGGGGAATGTCCAATGCGTTTACCGGCAAGGAAAACACCTGCTTTTACGCCAAGGTTCTTGGCAAACATTTTACTCGCGTCGCGGATATTCTTTCCGATATCTTTCTGAATTCGACTTTCGATCCCGATGACATGGAGCGTGAGAGGCAGGTGATTTTCCAGGAGATCAGCATGGTGGAAGATACGCCTGATGATAATGTCCACGTGTTGTTCAATCGACTCTTCTGGACAGACCATCCCATCGGCATGTCCGTCCTGGGAACGGGTGAAACTGTTTCCGCAATAGCAAAAGAGACCATCCTCAGATATATCGACACGTTTTATGTGCCCGGGAGAATCCTTGTCGTTGCGGCAGGGGATGTTGATCACCAGTCAATGGTTTCATGCTTTGAACCCCTTTTCGGGTCGGCGCCAGGCGGAAAAAACACGACTCCTGAAAGGACGGTTCCCGTTGCGGAAGCGGGTTTCTCTTTTCATTTCAAAGACCTAGAACAGGTGCACATTTGCTTGGGAGGTGAGGCACCCTCTCAGACGAGTGACAAGAGATTTGCCTGTGCCATTTTCAACACGATCTTCGGGGGTAACATGAGTTCCCGCCTTTTTCAGGAGATCAGGGAGAACCGAGGCCTGGCTTATGCCGTGTACTCCTTTGTTTCTTCGTATATTGATACGGGCCTTTTAGGGGTTTATATGGCCACAGATTCCAAGAATGTGAACCCCGCGCTCGAGACCGTTCGGGAAGAGATAAAAAAGATCATCAAAGGGGATTTTTCTAAATCGGACTTAGCTGCGGCCAAAGATCACCTGATAGGCGGCATCTATCTTTCATCTGAAAGCAGTGACAGCCGGATGATGCGCATGGCAAAAAATGAATTCATTTTTGGTAGATATGTGGACTCTGAGGAAATTGTGTCCGAGTTGGAAAAGGTCACTGTGGATGAAGTGGTCGATGTAGCCAGCGACATATTTCGGGATGGTAAGGTCTCGTTGACCACGCTAGGTCCATTCAGGGAAGAGGACTTGGACAGGAGCAACCTTCAACTGTAGTTTGTCGGAATTTGGAAAACCCCGTCCTCCGGGCGTTGATTCTTTACTTTAGTTACCCAGAGGAGTTCCTCTTGCACGGAATACCAATCAAGATTACACGTCTCAAAGGCAATTTAGACCTTCCCCTGCCCGAATATGAATCAGAAGGATCTTCCGGTATGGATATCAGGGCCGCCGTAAAAGATCCGGTCCTGCTGAACCCCGGAGAAATACGCCTGATCCCGACGGGATTGAGCGTTTCCGTGCCCCCCGGATACGAGGCCCAGATGAGGCCGCGAAGCGGCCTGGCACTTCACAGCGGGATAGGAATGGTGAATTCACCCGGGACCATCGATTCCGATTACAGGGGTGAAATAGGCATTATTCTGATCAACTGGGGGAATAAACCCTTCACAATCAAAAGAGGAGATCGGATTGCCCAGATGATTATCTCCAAGGTGTATCGGGCGGAGCTTTCAGAGGTGGATGCTTTAGATACAACGTACAGGGGTCAGGGGGGATTCGGGCATACAGGGGTTGAATGAAAAGCGTAATGAGATTCTGTTTGCTGGCTTCGGGAAGTAGTGGAAATTCATGTTATGTTGAGACTGATAAAACGAGGATCCTGGTAGATGCCGGTCTTAGCTGCCGCGAGACAGTGAAACGCCTCGAACAGGTGGGGGTTCGGCCGGAGGGTTTGGACGCTCTTATTATTACCCATGAACATACTGACCACATAAAGGGGGCGGGTCCCCTGGTCAGGCGGTTTGGCCTGCCGCTTTATATCAACAAAAAGACACTTGAAAAAGGTCTCAGGACATTTGGCAAACTGCCGAGTTCGGTTGTTATTGAAAGCGGTCAGACTGTTACCATTAAGGACCTCACTTTCGAGACCTTCACCAAGTGCCACGATGCGGCGGACCCGGTAGGGCTTATTCTAACCCGCCGCGCCGTGTCTTCGACTTCCAATGGTAAACGAATTGGACTGGCTACCGATCTCGGCCGCAGTACGAGGCTGGTGAAAGACCGTTTAAAAGGATGTAACGCCCTGATCATGGAATTCAACTATGATCAGGAGATGTTGGAACTGGGACCCTATCCACTGGATCTCAAAAGGAGGATAAAAGGGCAGGACGGGCATCTTTCGAACAAGCAGGCGGGGGACCTCCTGGGTGCCATAGCGAACGATAATTTAAAGTTCGTGGTCCTTGCCCACTTGAGTGAGACCAATAATGATCCGGACAAGGCCCATGAGGAAGCGGCAAAGGCGCTTAGAAAAAGCGGTCATGCGCAGGTAAGCATTCTGATCAGCCGGCAGGATGAACCGGGACCCATGATTGAATTATGAATAGTAATGGTCAGGGAACGGACAAAGAAAAGGAAACGCAGGAAAAAGGAGTATGTATGTTCTTGCTGCGGGAAAAAGCAGCCGTTTTGCTGGACCTGCCCCTGTGGTTTTCAGATTTGTAACGACTGCATGGAGGAAAACCTCTGGGGCCTTACATGCAGCGGGGTTAGCTGGCAATGCCCGGATTGCGGAGCCATGAGGCCGTTTTAGGTGGAGGGTTTTAGAAAAATGGACAAAAGATTTGCCAAGAAAAGACTTCAATGTGTTTTATTTTTTGGGATTTTCCTCCTCATCATTGCCTCATTCTTTGTCGGTTGTGCGGTAGTCCCGCTTACTCAAAGGAAAAGCCTGCACATTGTGCCTCAATCACAGATGTTGACCATGAGCCTTCAGCAATACGACAAGGTCCTTAAAGAATCCAAGCTCTGCACGGATCAGAAAAAGGTGAATATGGTCCGCAGGGTTGGAAATAGGATTGCCGGGGCGGCAACGGGGTTTCTCAGGGATTCGGGCCTTGAGGCCGAGATAAAAAATTATAAGTGGGAGTTCAATCTGATCGAGGATGATAAGACGGTGAATGCCTGGTGTATGCCGGGTGGAAAAGTGGCTGTTTATACCGGGATCCTTCCCATCACAAAGAACGAAAACGGCCTTGCCGTGGTTCTTGGACATGAGGTTGCTCATGCTATCGCCAGGCATGGAAGTGAGCGAATGAGTCAATCTCTCATGGCGAGTATGGGGGGAATGGCCCTTGCGGTTGCCCTGAAAGAGAAGCCTTCAACGACCCGTCAACTCTACATGGCAGCGTTCGGAGTGGGCGCCAGCGTGGCTTTTTTACTCCCATACAGCAGAGTTCATGAATCCGAGGCAGACCGGATAGGTCTAACGCTTATGGCCAGGGCTGGATATGATCCCCGGGGGGCAATTCCTTTCTGGGAGAGAATGGGAAAACAGGGAGGGGCCAGGCCTCCCGAGTTTTTATCCACTCATCCGGCCCCTGCATCGAGGATCGCCGATCTGAAGATCCATGTAACTGAAGCCATACCTTATTACGAAAAGTCACAAAAATGAATAAACCACATAATTTGCCATGACCAGTGACATTACGAAGATAAAGCATCGAATAATCGACAATCCCTACCTCCATGTAGTCCTTTACCAACCTGAAATACCAGCCAACACAGGAAACATCGCCCGCCTTTGCGGTGCCGCCGAAATTCGGCTGCACCTGATCCATCCCTTGGGCTTCAAGGTGGATGACAAACATCTAAAGAGGGCAGGATTGGACTACTGGCAAGAAATTGATATTCGGCACCACGAGAGCTTTGAATCGTTCTTGAAGAGTAGGGACGAAAAGGGGAACCTCCTCCTGTTCAGCCGGCATGCATCAAAGGTCTATACGGAGGGAAAGGTGGGCCGTGGTGATTACCTTGTATTCGGCAGGGAAACCTTAGGCCTGCCGTCGCACATTAAAGAGGCGTACCCTTGTTATGCCATTCCTATCTGGGGAAAGGTTCGAAGCCTGAACCTCTCCACGACCGTGGGAATAGTGGCCTATCACTGGCTTTATAAGATGGGAAGGTTTTAGGGATGGGGAATGCTTAGAGAATGTGTATCTGCATCTCTTCGGGTTCAAGGGTTCACGGTTAAAGGTTAAAAACGGTGAATATAGACCGGTATGAAGATAAGGCAACCAACCGTGAACAGGAACCGTGAATCAGACAACCTGAGTAGTTAAGCGGAGAAGACAGAATGGCTTTACATGAGTTGGCAGGCAAAAAGGCCTCTAAATCAATGCTGGTGAATGTACCAAGGCTCGTTTCTTCATACTATACTGATGAACCGAAAGGCCCGGTCTCATTTGGTACCTCAGGACACAGGGGGTCGTCCCTGAACGGCACTTTTAATGAAAAGCATATCACTGCAACCGCACAGGCTATCAGTGAATACAGGTTGTTAAAAGGAATAACCGGCCCCCTGTTTATGGGTTTTGATACCCACGCGCTTTCAGAGCCCGCCTTTAGAACCGCGTTAGAGGTTTTTGCCGGGAATGGGGTTGAGGTGCTTATCCATGCAAAAGATGAATACACGCCTACACCGGTTATTTCTCATTTGATATTGGAACACAATAGGGGAAAGTCAAAAGGCTTTGCCGATGGGGTTGTTATCACGCCTTCCCATAATCCTCCCGGGGATGGCGGTTTCAAGTACAATCCCCCGCATGGGGGTCCCGCTGATGTTGATGTTACCCAGTGGGTTCAAGAAAGGGCAAACCGGTTGATAGATGCCGGGGGTTCGGGCATCAAAAGAATGCCCTATGAAAAGGCCCGCAAGGCAGATACAACCCACGAACGGGATTTTATTACGCCGTTTATTAGTTCCTTAGCTGAAGTGATAGAAATGGAAGCGATTCAAAAAGCAGGGATTCGAATCGGGGCGGATCCCATGGGCGGGTCCGGTGTTCATTACTGGATGCCTATTGCCGAGACCTACGATCTCAATATCGAAGTCGTTAACCCGGATGTTGATCCTACATTCGGGTTTATGACCGTTGATTCGGACGGGGAAATACGTATGGACTGTTCCTCTGTCTATGCAATGGCCGGCCTTATCGCCATGGCAGACAGGTTTGATATCGCCTGGGGAAATGATACGGATTTTGACAGGCACGGTATTGTTTGTCCATCAGGCCTTATGAACCCAAATCATTATATGTCCGTTGCCATCTGGTACCTGCTACGGAACAGACCCGCGTGGGGGAAAGGCCTCAAAGTGGGGAAGACATTAGTGAGCAGCAGTATGATTGACAAGATCGTTGCTGCTTTTGGGAGGGAGCTTTATGAGGTCCCTGTGGGGTTTAAATGGTTTGTTAATGGCCTGTTGGACGGAACAGTTGCCTTTGGCGGAGAGGAAAGTGCCGGGGCTTCTTTTCTGCGCAAGGATGGCTCCGTCTGGTCAACGGACAAAGATGGATTTATCCTCACCCTTTTGGCCGCCGAAATATTGGCAAAAACCGGCAAAACACCTGCTGAAATCTATCAGGGCGTCCTGGTTCCTGAGTACGGAGGACCTTACTATAAAAGGACGGATGGTCCTATTACAGGAGAACAGAAATCATTATTGAAAGCGTTGTCCCCGGATTCAATTAAAGTACCTGTCTTAGCAGGATTGCCTGTTACTGCTGTTATGACCAAGGCCCCGGGAAATGGCGCGGCAATGGGAGGCGTCAAAGTGTTGCTGGGGGACGGGTCGTGGTTTGCAATGAGACCATCAGGAACAGAGCCGAAGATGAAGGTTTATATCGAAAGTTATGGGGGGAAAGCACTCTGGGAGCAAATCCGCGATGAAGCATTACCTCTTATATTCGGAAAGAGAATATGATATTGTCTTAATTTTAATCAAAGGATCATCTCCCGATTAGTTGGTCTTAGACAGGGCTAAACAAGGAGATCCTCTTTCATTAAGCAGGCGTGAACCCATAGGGTTCAAGGAGCCGAGGATTCAAGGATTCAAGTGAACCACTATAAGGGTTGCAGAGGTTTGAAGCTTTTTCAAAAATCATACAAACTCTGTGACCCCTTGGCTCCTTGGATCCTCTTCGCCAACTAAGTTGGAGAAGAACCAATCAAAATACAATATGGTTTTAATTTATTATCTGATGTGGCAATGAAAACGGATCGTCATGCGAAACTCCACCTACTCTCGTATTCAAGCTTGATAACCTCGTAAAAGGTCGCTTCGCGCCTTTTTACCCGGAGGAGGAGGACCAACCCTCCTCCACCATTTGAAGTGAATTCAAATGGTTCCACCCCCACCCGAGGCCGGGACTTGCTCCCGCCAAAGGCGGGACCTATTGATGGATTTTTATGAGTCCATCAAGCTTTATTTAGTAGAATTTGTTGTCCTGGTTAAAAATGAAGATATCAGATATCAGTAAACGTGTTTTTCCCCTGGATTCAGCAGGATAAAAGGAGAGATACAAGAGTGGACGACAACTCACCTATTTACAATAGTCGAATCATCAAGATCTATCTGGAATATCTCAGGAAGTATTATGCCCATATAGAGATTGATGATGTCCTGAAGCAAGCGGAAATGACTAAATATGAAGTAGAGGACCCGGCCCACTGGTTCAGTCAGCGTCAGACGGACCTGTTTCAGGAAGCCCTGTTTTCAAGCACAGGAAATTCGAGTATCCCAAGAGAAGCGGGACGTTATGCGGCATCATCCGAAGGAATGGGTGCCCTGAAGCAATATACTTTGGGTCTGATGAGTCTCAGGTCCGTTTATCTCTTAATGGACAGGATCTATTCCAAGATGAGCCGTGGGACTACCGTCAAAACAAGGAAATTAGGTTCCCGCAAAGTTGAAATCATCTCAACCCCCGAGCCGGGCGTAAATGAAAAGCCCTACCAGTGTGAAAATCGGATAGGATTTTTTGAATCTATAGCAAAAATGTTCACCGGCAGGTCTGCCAAGGTCGAACACCCTTCATGTTTACACAAGGGTGATGAGTGTTTTCGATATATCATCACGTGGGAAAGGACACCTTCTTCTATCTGGAAACGTGTTCGCAATTATTCTTTTTTAATAGGTCTCCCATTATCCCTGGTACTATTTTTCATTGTGCCTTTGGTACCCTGGATCGGCTTTGTAATGGCATGCTCTTACCTCAGCATGGCATTTGCAATTTATTGCGGTTATCTTGAAAAAAGAGAACTTGGCGAAATTATTAAGATTCAAGGTGATGTAGCCCAGGACCGTTTGGATGATATCAATATCCTTTACAATAATGCATTGCTTGTTCAGGAAATCGGGCAGGCTACGTCCACGATCCTGGATATTAATGAACTCCTCAAGGCAGTTGCGGGTGTTATGGAGAAACGGCTGGATTTCGATCGCGGGATGATCATGCTTGCCGGAAGGGAAAAAACCCTGCTTCATCACATAGCCGGCTACGGATACAATAAGGAAGAAGAAGAACTTTTGCGGCAAACAAGGTTTGAACTTGACAACCCCAAATCCTCAGGCGTGTTCGTAGTTTCTTTTAAAGAGCAGAAGCCATTCCTGGTAAATGATGTTGCAGAGATTGAAAAGAAGTTTTCGAAAAGAAGCCGGGAATTGGCCAAAAATCTGGGTGTTCAGGCCCTAATCTGCGTGCCGATTATTTACGAAGAGAAATCTTTGGGCATATTGGTTGTAGATAATATCCGTTCAAAAAGACCCTTTACCCAGAGTGAGGTGAGTCTTTTGATGGGACTTGCCTCACAAACCGCCGTCAGCATGATCAATGCCATGTCTTTTCAGAGGCTTCACGAGAGCGAGGATAAATATCGTACTGTCCTGGAGGCAAATCCAGACCCTGTTGTCGTATATGATATGGAAGGTAAAGTCACCTATTTCAACCCGGCTTTTAAGTCAGTATTCGGCTGGATTTTGGAGGAATGCCTGGGAAAGAAAATGGATATTTTTGTGCCTGACGATTCTTGGCCGGAAACCAGGATGATGATCAATCGAGTACTGGCAGGAGAAAGTTTCTCTAATATTGAAACCCGAAGATATACAAGGGAAGGGGATACCATTCCCGTCACCGTAAGCGGGTCTATCTATCGGGACTCCAATTCCAACCCCTTAGGCAGTGTCCACACCTTGCGAAATATCAGCGAAAAAAAGAAGTTGGAGGCCCAACTACAGCGGGCACAGAAAATGGAGGCCATTGGAACCCTCGCAGGAGGGGTTGCCCATGACCTGAATAATATACTGTCCGGTCTCGTGAGTTATCCCGAACTGCTATTAATGGATATTCCTCATGACAGCCCCTTAAGAAAGCCTATCCTGACAATACAGAAATCAGGAGAAAGGGCGGCCATGATCGTCCAGGATTTGTTGACCCTGGCAAGAAGGGGTGTTGCTGCTACGGAAGTGGTGAATTTGAATCATGTTATTTCCGAATATTTACAAAGTCCTGAATATGAGAAATTACAGTCATTCTTCCCTCAAGTTCAAGTAGAGACCCGTCTTGATGACGATGTTTTAAATACTTTGGGTTCCCCTGTTCATTTGGAAAAGACCGTAATGAATCTGGTGTCTAATGCAGCCGAGGCCATGCCAGAGGGTGGACAAATTGTCATATCAACTGAGAACAGATATATTGACAGACCCATAAGGGGATATGACGAAGTAAATGAGGGTGATTACGTGTCTATTAGTGTTTCTGATTCGGGAGTTGGAATTACCAAGGGGGATTTGGAAAGGATATTTGAACCTTTCTATACCAAAAAGGTGATGGGAAGAAGCGGAACCGGATTGGGCATGGCAGTTGTATGGGGAACCGTAAAAGACCATAAAGGATATGTTGATGTTCAAAGCAGTAAAGGAAAAGGAACTACATTTGAACTATATTTTCCTGTAACACGGAAAAAGTTAGCCGGAAATAAAGTTCTCTTATCCATTGAAAATTATATAGGTAATGAGAAGATATTAATTGTGGATGATATAGAAGAACAGCGTGATATCGCATCCGGAATGCTGAGAAAACTTGGCTATTCCGTTACGTCCGTATCAAGTGGTGAAGAAGCGGTTGAACATATGAAAGACAATTCGGCGGATCTATTGGTCTTGGATATGATTATGGACCCCGGAATTGATGGACACGAAACATATAAAAGGATACTTGAAGTTCACCCAGGGCAGAAGGCGATAATAGCAAGTGGTTTTTCCGAGACAGAACGTGTCAAAAAGACTCAAAAACTTGGCGCGGGAGCTTACGTGAAAAAGCCTTACTTGTTGGGAAAAATAGGATTGGCCGTTAGAACCGAATTGGATAAATAGTTCTAATCACCTTGATGAGCACTGAAAACATGAAAATTCATGATGATTTTAACATTGTTAATGACCGGGATTACTGTGGTCGAATTCTTAAAGGCAATTACAGCAAGGAACTAAAAAGGCGAGTTGCGGAATACGTTTCATGCTACCGTCTATTTGATAAAACCGACAACCCTTCTATTATATATATCTCAGCATGGGAGGGTAATGGAAAAGAGATCTGGTATGAATTCGTTGGCCGGCGTTTTTTGGAACTCCTGAGATGTAAATCTGTCGAAGTAGCCGAAGTATTTCGGAACTGCATCCTGGATCGCCGTGTTTATAAATATATGGGAGAGGACATCGACATCGAGAAGGAGGTTAGAAGTCGGAGACAGCTGGATGGTGTCAGAAAAGAACTGCGGGAAGATGTTAAAAAAAAGGGAATTACAGATGCTGTCTACAAGATTTCCCTTGAGAAGGACAGTGTAATCTGGCTGAAGGACCTTGCTGCCGTGGAGACCTATGCAAAAGACGGTGTTTATCTTTCTTTAGGATGTCTGACCATTGTAACCAAGGAAATGCGAGCCGAAGAGGAAAAGCTGGAGAGGGAAAGGCTTCAAGTTTTACTCGAAATGGCTGGAGCAGTATGCCATGAAATGAACCAACCTTTACAGGGTATTTACGGGTACTCTCAATCTCTGCTCATGAATATGCCAAAGGATGATCCGCAATATGAAAAGATCCAAAAGATCATTGAATTGATCATAAGGATGGGACAAATAACAGGAAAGCTCAGGGGGATAACGAAGTATGAAACAAAGGATTATGTCCAGGGCTTAAAAATTGTTGACATTGACAAATCATCAAAGAAAAATATCGAGACGGGTTCGTAAGAAGTTAATCAAATCTGTTATCGGCCCAGGCCGAACCAAAAAGTGTGGTCTTTACCGGATCGTTTTTCGGCAAGGCCAAGAGTCTCTCCAATCCTTGATGCGGGTTCGACTATGGCAAGGCCCATACTTTCATCGGCCCCAATAACTAAACCGATTATTCTCATGTCATTTCTGAAAAAAAGTGGAGGCGCCGGTTGGAAAACCGGACTTCCACTATTTCCTTCGGAGATTTCCGCATCAATAAGGAACGCTTTGTTCTCCACAAATTTTCCATTACTGATTTTGAAAGACTTAGAATTGTCTTTGAACGCAGGTATAATACCCAATCTGGAAAGGGGTCTGGTCTCCGAAAGCCGAAATCCCTTATCTCCTGAAAAGCCGCATATTAATACGGGTAGAGGAGTTCCCTGTTTGTGGGAAGTAAAGTCAACTGTATTTACCCATTGTGGACTATACTGAAAAGCGAATAGTTCATGCCCGGGAAACAAACCTATTTTCATGACTGCTACGTCCACGTAATGTGTTTTGTCGTTTCCCTGGTCCGGATGATACACCCAACTATGCCTGGGAAGTTTCAGCAAGAAAGTCTTTATCAAGCCTGTTTCATTATTTTTCGCCTTGACGTTAGCATATAGATCATAGTCTTTATCTACAACATGTCTTGCTGACACAACGAAAAGATCGTTTCTGTTATACAATAAAAAGGCGGTGCCGTCAGGAATTACATTTGTCTTAATTTTATTTGAGCCTTTAATATGAACCGGTTCATCATGTTTGAGCTTTATGATGGCCCTGCTAAATTTGTCATAAACCATGTCTTGCTCTTTTGACACTGCTTCAGGGAATGAAGAAAAAGGGAATGCAAGAAATAAAATAAAATTAAAAATGAAAATAAGCATTTTCGGATTCATACTGACTCCTAAGCTCGTTGCGCACGGTAAATAACCTCTAACGTTGCATAAGGCGAGGTTGCCGCCCTTGAGATCCCGCGGATTCGAGGAGATTCGAGCAGCGTCAAGGGTGAGGCGTAGTGCTCAACGGCAAACACTTGACAAGCCGGCAGAGGCGGACAGGCGCTGGAGATGCGGCACTTGCTGCTTTCTCTAAGGGTAAATGACGCGGCGATTTTGAGGGCCTTGCTCCAACTCGGAAATAGTGATGTACTAAAATGTCTTTGAAAAAGTGCGGAAACCCTATAAAGGATAAAGGTTTTAAATAATATTTAGCCATGTGTTGCTTATGTAACGTTACAATAAACCCTTAGGGTTTAAACATGACGCATTTACTGGTCCTCTCCTGAAAGTAGATCCGCTATTGACCTGAATTTGTCAAAGATGTATTGTTCCGTCTCTTTTATTGGCTTTTCATTGGTTTGAAAAATAATAAGATCTCTCAACATACTGGCAACAGTAAGATTGGAAGCAATTATCAATTTTGATTCTGCTGAAATATTTGCCATCATGAATCTCCTTTCTCCTTATTGTATTAATAGTAAGATATCTTTATTGACATTTAAATAAAATTAGTATAAAGTATTAATATAGTCAAGGCTATTTCGAGTTTATTTTAGTGGATAAACAAGAGTAGTGCTACAAGGTCTCTTGTTGAAATAGATCCTTTGGTTTCACTTTTGATTGAAACACCATTCGAAGACAACGAGAGAAAGACTATAGCTGTATAGACAGATGAAGTATGACACAACGAAAGAGGGCATCGCTGAAAATAATTAAATCCAGATTCAGAATGATGGGAGAAGGCATTATTCCCAGAGAGGCGTTCGAGAATCTCCGTGATGAATCCGTTAAAATATTTCTGACTGAGCCTGATACGAATAAATGGCCTCCGGAATTGTCCCACCTGAAAAAATATGTCCCTGAGGATACTGCAGCATAATTGTTAAGTTTCATAGCAGGTTCGAACGAGCCTGGACTGAAGTCTTAAGAGGTAAACTACTATTACTTGTGATGGATATAATCGATAACCGAGAAGGTAAATTTTAGTTAAGAAAGGAGGACGGAATTCCGGAGGGTTGTTGATTTTTTCGTAATTTATATAAACTCGAGTCTAATTGAATGCAAGGAGGAATCAAAAATGGGACAGCTGAAAAAGGATATACAATTTGTGATAAGGAATCTCAAGGCACTGACAAAGAAGACTGAAGTTATGGCCAGAAAGTTGGACAGGCTTGAAAAAGCGGCTGAAAAGAAGGCAAAGCCAAAGGTTAAGCCAAAGGGCAAGGCAAAGGTCAAGACAGTGAAAAGGGCCGTTCCCAAGAAAGCTGTTGGTAAGAAGGCAAAAAAGGTCACTGCAACTGATAAGGTGCTGGCTATTATCAATAAGAGCAAGAAGGGGGTAAATACGGCAACATTAATGCAGAAGACCGGTTTTAATGAGATAAAGGTTCGCAATATTGTTTTCAGGCTTAAAAATCAGAAAAAAATCACGAGTAAACCCAAGGGTATTTATGTCAAGATGTGACACGGACCATCTGTTTTTTTTAAATCGGTTCACGGGTTCCGAGGAGGATCGGTCGTGATGGGTAAAGTCATTATTTACGGCAAGACGGGTTGACCTTACACTAAAAAAGCCAGGTCGGTTTATGACGGAGCCACCTACAAGGATGTTCGTGAGGATAAGAACATGCTTGAGGAAATGCTCAAAATTTCAAATGGAGTACGAAAAGTCCCGGTGATCGTAGATGGCGAAAAAGTTCAAATTGGCTTTGGCGGGACATGAGGCGTGTAACATTCACCGGCGGTGAATGTTACATAAAGTGGTGAGTATAGTGGTTTCCGAAGAAAATGATAAGGATAAAACCGTCCAGGAAAGAATGGCCGATGAAGTACTGGTTAAAGAGAAGATAGATGATGAAGGAAACAGATGGACAAAGGTATATTTTGGTGGAGGAGAACACTTCAAAGGCTGGTTGGCGCAATGTAAAGAGCTTGGAGAAGTTCAGCTTGAAGAAGTAACCTCAACCGGTTTCCAGTGCTTTGAGGAGGCGGGAGAGAAATTGTATCGCATCTGGGTGAAGATGGATGCAGAGAAAGGAGACGATCTTTTTTAACTGAATTTCAAGAAAATCAGATGAAGCAAGAAAAGGGGGCTGATCTTCCGGAAAGAAGATCGCCCCCTTTTATTTTCATTGAGAACCTTGTCCTTAGGGCCGGACGAAAATTAACGCCCCGCAGGGTCGGAAAGAGATGACTCTGCCACTGAAAAAAATGAAATTGTCCAAGCCTCCAAATATCAAAGCCCGGTATTCTGTGACAGAGTTTTTACTACCTAGTGCTCATCCACAAACTAGCTTTTTTGGATTCGCGTTATCAGCCATCAGCTTTCGGCTTTCG
>DAOUXC010000028.1 GCA_030666795.1 Desulfobacteraceae bacterium | reverse complement strand
TCAAATCCTTTGGGCCCAAGTATCTGCTCAAAAAGCTCACAGTCCATTTTCTTATCACTGATAACAAGAATTTTTTCATCCATACAAGTTCCTCTCTTTATATGCTAATATTTCATAAAAATGTATGCAATTTTTGTTCCACTTTTAAAAACCCTTACCGAGCGGGTGAAATTAAAAACATTGACAAGACATTAATGCCCAGTAGAGTGTCCATCTCCGGCCACAAAATCCCCCATGGCCCCCCTTTACAAAAGGGGGGAGGCTCTTGAGTCCCCCTTTTACAAAAGGGGGATTTAGGGGGATTTTTGAGGCAAACCAACAGCTTTAATTGCGCCCTTACCGAACCTGTATACTCTACGAGCCGAAAGCCGGTGGCCTCAATCTTCCTGTCACTCAGAGTTAAAGCCGGTGCCTGGAAATAACTATAGGCATCAAAATCATGGGTATTGTCTTTTTATTGACTTGCACCACAATAAATTGTATTTAGAAATATATGCATTATCCCAATATAGCGAAAGCACAGGATTGTTAGGCTTTCGGCTGAACCCTGATTGCCAAGGGCTTCCTGATTGGGCTTTGCCTCAATTACATAATGAATTCATCTCTTGTAATTTTAGGCCTGCCCGTTGCCAAATAGCTCATTTACAGGATAGATGTAATAGCTCAATAAGTAGGTTAGTCCATAATGACGGGAGATGTGCCTGCCCGTCTTCCTTGTAGTGGTACACCGGTCATTATTCATAGAGATGTCCGCATAAATTAGAGTTCCCCCAAATATTGAGCAGATACGGATAGATGATGGAAAGTCTGAAATGGCAGAAGGAAAAGGAGAAAAGGGAAAAAGCTTCATTAGAAAGACATGCCAGGCTCTCTAAGTTATTTAAAAAAGACAGGTTGGCCTTTGAGCGACAAAGAAAAGAGATGATTGATGAATTTATTCATAGTGTTAAAGATGGAGACCAGCGAAGCAGACTGCGGGCCTTTCAAGCCTCCTGGGATAAAAAAATGAAGGGCGCAGGTTCAAGTCATAACAGGTTTATCCTGGCACAGACATTTTTTTGGGAACACTTTCATGAGGTTTGGCGCCCTGCCATACAGAAGTATAGTGTCACGTTAAAGGGCAAACCTGATGATCGGGACCCATAGGCTAGAACCCACGAAGAAACCACTCAACCATCCGACTATGCGGTCTTTCCCATGAGTCAAGAATTTGACACAATGTCAACGTTTTGGAAATATTGATCGAATGAACGATGAGTTTTTAAGGCATATCGATTATATAGCTTACTGTTCGTAACCGTTCACGGCTTCAGGATTCAACAAATTATCTCTCTGGGCCTGGACACTTCAATTTGTTTGCATTTATGACAGTTTTAGGGTCGTTATTTTGTTGATTTGAGGTATGTAGCAGTTCCTATGGGGATATCATACCAACCCGGGATGGTTCCGTATTTCCTGCTCGACGGCTTCGTAATCCGGTGCATTATACCGAATAATGTTCTGTAGATAAAACAGGCTTTCCGGGTCAATTTCGGTAAATTTGACCGCAACGGCCCCCGCGTCGCTACGCATAATCTCCCCTTTTACCAGGATGCTCAACTCGGTAGTTGTTCCGGCCATTATAATTTTAAAATGGCACTCTGAGCCTGGTTCAAAATCGGCCTTGACAGGAAGAAGGCAACCGCCAAAGCTCAAGTTGAGAATTTCCTCGGCCCTGAATGAAAAATCATTAACCATGATTTCCGCGCTGACCCTAAAAGGAACGCGGGTAAACCGTCGCTTTTCTTTTGGCATAGGTAATCCTTTAATTGATACTTGTCCTGTTATGCTTTAGTCCTTTGCAGGGGTTAGGAGTCTTTTTTGGAAATCCCAAAAATCAGCATCATCCATTTGAATAGCCTCAAAAAAAGGTTTAACGTTTTTTAACCGGTCTTTTCCCGTAGCCCTGCTGTGGCCTTACCGTGCATATTGATTAATTCATTGTCGTTTCCTCCAACCAGGGCCATCAGCTCTCCCACAACCCCTTTCATCTGCTCTGCCTGTGCATTCATTTCTTCAGAGGCTGAGTCTGACTCTTCAGCATTTGCCGCGTTCTGCTGGGTTACCTTGTCCATCTCGGCAACGGACTTGTTGACCTGTTCAATCCCTTGGGCCTGCTGGTTACTGGCGGCAGATATCTCTCCCACCAATTCCGTCACTTTTTGCACCCTCACTGCGACTTTTCTGTAACTCTCATCAGTCTCACTTACAAGGCCTGATCCCCTATCAATTTTTGAGGTTATATCCTTGATAAGTTCCTGGGTATTTCCTGACGCCTCCGCAGAGCGAAGAGCCAAATTGCGAACCTCATCGGCAACCACAGCAAATCCAGCCCCGGCTTCGCCTGCCCTTGCCGCCTCCACCGCCGCATTCAGGGCCAAAAGGTTTGTCTGAAAGGCAATTTCATCAATCGTCTTGATAATCTTGGCAACATTTCCGCTTGATGTAGAGATATCCTCCATAGAGTCAATCAGTGACTTCATTGAAGTATTCGCATACTTCAAATCATCGAGACTGCCTTTGGAAAGTTGATCCGCCTGTTGTGCATGATCCGCATTCTGTTTTGTCATAGAAGACATTTCTTCCAAAGATGAAGAGGTCTCTTCAAGAGATGAAGCCTGTTCAGAAGTCCCCTCAGCCAAGGAATGGCTTGAAGATGATATGCCCTCGGATGAAGAGCTTATTTGTCCGACCGCATTATGCAACACACGAGTCACTTTTTTGATAGGCCGGATAACTAATCTCGAAATCATGAAAAAGAGCACCAAGATAGTAACCAGACATCCGGAAAAGCCGATAATTATATTTTTGTTCCGTAGCGTTCCCAGGCTTTGGTACATCTTTTCCGTGTCTTGTCTTGTCATCAACCCCCCAAGGACAGACCGGCTCGAACCATGACAATGATAACACCGGCTCTCGTTCAAAATGGGCCGCAGAACAGTCAAGGAATGCTTGCCTTCCGTAATTTCTTCGTACCCTATTTGATGAGACTTACCATCCTTTACCATTTGGTCAAGGGCAATTTCCAAATCAGCCGAACCAATCAATTTTATCAAATCTTTACCGGCTTTGTCTTTCTCAGAGGCATAAGTTACATGCTTCCTAAAATCAAAGACTAAGACCTCCATTCGCTTAATATGCTTCTTAAAGTGCTCCATCTGCTGCCAGATGGTATCTGAATCACCTACAGACATGGGATAAATCATGCCATTATAGACTGAATCGGCCATCATGTTCGCCGAGTTAAGGACCTCTGCTTTAATATGGCTCCGTTGGTCTGAAATATTCATATAGATTACACAACCAAGGACCAGCAAAAATAGGATCGCGAGGCTGCTGATCATAAATCGGATACCTTTATTTGTTGAATTTTCCATCAGTGTGCCCCTCCGTAAATTAGGGGTTTGTAATGAAATGCCTCTACCCGTTGAGAGTTATGACATGTTTCACAAATTTCCTGAGTCAAGTTCCCAATGATATCCTCGGAATCCTCTGTTTCCGCATGTAGACTGCCAGGACCGTGACAGACTTCACATCCCGCATTTTTGAGATGCGGCGTCTCTATTTCGGATTTGAAACCACTATGTTTGCCGTATCCCGTGGTATGGCATTTGAAGCACTCTTTCACTTCTTCATTGGTCAATCCCTTCTTCATGATCATGATAGACTTGAAAGAATGGCTTTTTTTTGCATACTTACTGAAATTTTCATACTCCGTTTCATGACATTCCATACAGGCTTTTGAACCTACATAGGTCTTTTCCCCCTCACAACTGACCTTATCAAAAGAACTGCTGCATAAAAGCCATGGGACGATCAAAACGCAAACCCAGTTAGCCCTTAAAAAAATCCTTTTTGTTTTAACCGACATCATTATTCCCCCTGGATTTTGTTAGCTTTTCATATATAACTTCTGATCCCCGCAATTTACCAAAATCAAAAAGCTTCATCTTTCATAGCAATTGCTTATCAGAAATCACCTCATTTGATTTGGGGGCTTCCGTTTCCATGGTGGCACATCACCTTGCATGCAACAAGGGTAGAGGGTTAGAAGTCCTGGAAATCGTCATCATCAATTGGGACCACCTGATGCGGTCTTACTTTATCTGTATCATTCATGAGCATTTCTTCATGCCTCTCTTTGTCCTTTGAGGCCGGAAAAAGCTTATAGATTTTCATTTGCAGTCACTTCCAGCCTATTAATTATGCCGCCTTCTCCAAAACAGCAATTTCTTCGGTGCTGAGCACCTCGTCGATATCAAGGAGGATCTTGACACCTCCTTCCATCTTGGCCATGCCTAAAATAAAGTCTGTGTTTAGACTTGTTCCGAATGTAGGTGTCTCTTCGACATCTTCTCCCTTGATGTTCAATACCTCGGATACAGAATCGACTACGATACCAATCTGCACGGTTACTGCCTGACCTTTAATCTCCACCACAATGATGCAGGTTCGTTCGTCATACTCAATGGATTCCATTCCGAACCTCAGCCTGAGGTCAATCACAGGAATCACCTTGCCTCGAAGATTTATCACCCCTTTAACATGCTCCGGTGTCTGTGGCACAAGGGTGATCGGCATCATTCCAATAATCTCCTTGATCTTCAAAATCCCTATACCATAATCTTCTTCTGCCAAGCTGAAGGTCAGGTATTTGCCCTCTTTTTCCGCCATCAAAGATACTGCCTGATCCACTGTTTCCGTTAATTTTTCCATTTTTTCTTCCTCCTCATCTAATCCGAATATCGTTTCTTTGAAAAAAATGATTGCTGCCGATATTGCCCGAATCCGTCCCTCCAAGACTTGATGCTTTGCTTTTCAGCAGAAACCCAAACTCCACAATGCGTGCAGGGAGCTTCAAGGCTTAGAAGTTCTGAAAATCATCATCCACGGGAGTAACCCCATCATCCTTGACTTCCCATTCCTTTATCTTTTCTCTCTCTGCCGCAAGGACTTTTGGCGTTTTTTTATCGAACGCTTTGCTTTTTCTGCTGACTCCATATTCCATACTGTTTACCACGTCAAATGCTTTGCCTATTTCACTGTGATTTACTCTATTCTCGTTTCCTCCAACCAGTGCCATAAGGTCTCCTGCCGACCCTTTCATCTGTTCTGCCTGTGCATTCATCTCTTCACTTGCTGAGGCAGACTCTTCAGCATTTGCGGCATTCTTCTGGGTAACCTCATCCATCTCGGCAATGGCCTTGTTGACCTGTTCAATCCCCTGGGCCTGTTCATTGGAGGCAGCGGCAATCTCACCTACCAGTTCCCCTACCCTTGAGGCACTTGTCGCCACCTCGGCAAATGACTCATTGGTAGTGGTCACCATCCTCGAACCATCATTTACCTTTTTTACCGTGCCTTCAATAAGACCGGCAGTATCCTTGGCTGCATCTGCGGCCCTCATTGCGAGATTTCTTACCTCATCGGCTACCACTGCAAACCCGGCCCCTGCCTCACCTGCCCTTGCCGCCTCGACCGCTGCATTAAGTGCCAGAAGATTGGTCTGGAAGGCAATCTCATCTATTGTCCTGATGATCTTCTGTGTCTCTTCACTTGCCTTCGAAATCTCGGTCATGGATGTGTTGAGTTCATTCATGGATTGGTTGGCCTGTTCCATCACCTTAGCGGACTCTTTCATGAGATTGTCGGCCTCATGTGCTTTGTCCGCATTTTGTTTTGTCATGGAAGACATCTCTTCCAATGACGATGATGTCTCTTCTATGGTGGCTGCCTGCTCGGCCGCCCCCTCTGCTAAGGACTGACTAGAACCCGACAACTGACCCGAGGCTGAAGCCACCTGGTCTGCACCCTCGTCCATCTGACGGGACACCCTTCGAAGGACGGTGACTATACTCTTTGAGATAAAAAGCGCCAGGAGTAGACCAATCATGATGGCCGCAACGCCCACTATTGTGACATAGAGTCTGGTATTCTGGGCCGTTTTCAGCATGGCCTGGTCGGTCATGATGTTCTTTCTTGCCTTCGAACGAAGCTCACGCAGTAGTTTCTGGGTTGTGGCCAAGGCGGGAAGGGTCTGGTTAACGTATATCTCATTTGCCTTTCTGCTTCCTTCAAGCAGGTACACCGCCTCCTTTTTGACCGTTCCGATTGCCTCGATCGTTTCATCCAAGGCGGGAAGGAACCTTGATTTATATACCTGCTTGGCTTGATCCTGTGCCTTTACCAGTATCTCTTCGGAACTTATGGCCACTTGAAAATGTTTGGCCATTTGGGTAAGAGCCGGCATGCTTTGGCTTAAGAAGATACTTTCGGCTCCTGGCTTATCACCTTTTTCTAATGCCTTTTCTATTGCAATCACGGATGAATGAAAACGATTGTGAGGTTCCTTTGTAGCCTCAAAAGCAACCTTTAGGCCAGGTGCACCCTTCATCCAAGAGACGGCCTGTTCAGATTCCAGAAATCTGCCGAATGCACATTTAGCCGGATCGGTCTCCACACCCAGGTCAATTTTCCATTGAATAATCCCTTCCGAGATCTGCGCGGCCGCATTGCGGTGATCGTCAAGATGGCCCATAAGAGTCTCAAGAAGGCCCGGATGAATCTGTTTGTAGGCATTCTGAATATCCACTACAATGGAGTGCAAATTTGCATGACGTCCTCTGAGCGCCTCTACAAAACGACCGAGCTTCTGATGACCTTCACATGCATTCCGCGCCCCTTCACCGTAAAGCCATTTCCCAACGTCGCATTTGTGGGGGTCTGTCTGGACGACAATTTCGGGCGGATTTTCCAGAAAGAGATTGTTTACCTTGGCTGCCAGCTTCAGGAGGTCCAGTTCCCTGGCTGCAAGAAAGTCCGGCAAGTTCTCATCTGCCTGAACAAAGTTATTACCTATACCAATTGCAGAGTGGTGGAGCCTGCGATGCGGTTCCTCGATCTCTTTGAGCAATGGTGCAAGACCGGGCACCAGTTCTTCAGCCCTTTTGCGTCCCTCCCCGTTGAGCCACTTACCAAAACCGCACTTGCGGTCATTTGTTTGAACATCAAGCTTTGTAACATTGTCATCGGTCAGAAGGGCATTGACCTTGTTTACCCAGTTGAGATGGTCTACCTCTTTCTGAGCCAGATTCCCATCTAACTTATTGCCCTCGATCACCTGTGAAGCGTCATGCACAATGCCGCTCACGCCGGTATAACTCATCACGCCAAGCACCACCATCAGGACAAGGGTTACACTAAAACCGATAAAGATTTTTTCCCCGATCGTCATATTTTTCCAATTCATTTTTAACCCCTTACCTTCTCATTGCACCTATTGCCTGACCCACTGTTTCTGCCAATTTTACTATCTCTGCTATCTACTGATCTCATCGCATTTCTTTACAGATATGCAAGATTTTTGCCGGAATTCTCCAAATCTATTCATCTAAGACCCAACAATCTTTTTTCCAGCGCAAAGTAAAATCCAAGTTATTCACGGGACAGATAGCCCAAGAAAAGGAAACATAGCGGTAAAATATGAAGAGTCTCTTAAGGAGTGATCCGTGTCATCTATTTGACGCCGCTTTATTCGCCGGGTGCAGTTGTATCGGGAATTTCCATGGTGGTGACCCAAAGGTCACTACCATGGACGCAATTATTATTGAGGTTTAAAAATCCTGGAAATCGTCATCATCCATGGGAATAACCTCTTCAGGTTTAATGTTCTTTCCCCCGGTCTTTTCCCTCGGCCCTGCAATGGCCTTCCGGCTTCCTAAGTTAGCCCCTGTAGCTCTGTCTCTCCCTTTACCGTCTACTCCGTATTGCAGACTGCTTACTCTATTGTCGGTTCCTCCAACCAGGGCTGCCAATTCCTTGATAACCGCTTTCATCTGTTGTGCCTGCGCATTCATCTCCTCGCTGGCTGAGGCGGACTCTTCAGCATTTGCGGCATTCTGCTGGGTAACCTTATCCATCTCACTAACTGCCTTGTTTACCTGATCGATCCCCTGGGCCTGCTCGTTGGATGCCGCTGCTATTTCTCCAACAAGCTCGGCCACCTTGTTGGCGCTTTCCGCCACCTGGGTGAAGGTCTCGTTTGTTGAAGCCGTAAGTTCAGATCCGTCTTTGACCTTTTTCACGGTCCCTTCGATGAGAGCGGCCGTATTTTTTGCAGCATCAGCAGCCCGCATTGCAAGGTTTCTCACCTCGTCGGCCACCACGGCAAACCCGGCACCGGCCTCACCTGCACGTGCAGCCTCAACCGCCGCGTTCAGGGCCAGGAGGTTGGTCTGGAAGGCGATCTCATCAATTGTCTTGATGATTTTTGAGGTCTCCTCACTCGCCGTGGAGATCTCTTCCATAGAGGTGGTAAGCTGATTCATTGAATCATTAGCCAGACCCACCACCTGTTTGGCTTCCTTCATGAGATTGTCCGCCTGACCGGCATTATCGGCATTCTGCTTGGTCATGGAGGACATTTCTTCAAGTGAGGAAGATGTCTCTTCAATTGATGCGGCCTGTTCCGATGAACCTTCAGCCAACTGATGACTGGCAGATGATACCTGAGAAGAGGCAGAAGAGACCTGGTCGGCATTATTTGAAATGCCTGTAATAACTTTTACCAAAGATATGTTGATGTATCTTGTGATTAGAAAGCCCAAAAGCAGTAAGAAAACAATGGCACTAAGGACTACAATAAGATTGACAATATCACCGGTTTGACTTCCTTTTTCTATACTGATTTTAGTCACTTTGACAATTTCCTGTGCGGTATCTTGCGCCTGGATGCCCGTCTTCTTAAGTTTTGTCATCAAATCTTGATTTTTGCTCCACTCCTCAAATACCAAATTTTCAAGTTGAGCGATCACGGGCATATCCTCTTCCACCCCTTTCCAGATATTGCTAAAATCGGAAAAATTTATTGCCTGCAAAACCGTCTTGATATTCTTTCGTAATAATTGCATTTTTTCTTCTACATTATTTTTGGCTTCCTTGTATTTCCCGACATCCGAAAAAAGAAGGAGGCTCTGGATATTCATCATTTTTTCGTTACCATAACTCAAGAAAGCGTTAATCTCCTTACGGGCGCCCCCTTTGGTCGGATCGAGAAATTCTCCTTCAGTTATCAGCATCGACTCTTCATTATCGATTGAGCTCACTATCTTGCGTAAAGACGCATTCATCTGATGCATCCTGTTTGCAAGGTCCCTTTTCCCCTTGTCCATGGACCCTATGTTTTGAACCATCTCTTCAAAGATTGCAGCATGATCTTTCTCTGTCTTTATGAACGAATCAGCCAGTTTTTTTATCTCATTGTCGACGGAATTCGACTGTACCTTCAGCATTGTTTTTCTGAGGCCTTCCTGATGATTCCCATATTCTAATAGCAAATCCTTTTCATGCCGGTTTACAAACTGCTCTTCGGTCATCATTATCCTGAGGATGCCTTCTGAAGCGGCCTGGATTTCTCTTCCCACAACAATATCCTTGTCCTTGTTAATATCTAGATATTTGTTGACGCCCGCAATAAAAACCATCCCGAGAATCCCTAATACGGGTAGGATTACTATCTTTGCCCGAATGCTTGAAAACCTAAGCCATTTTAGTCCCAACATAAAAGACTCCTTCTATTTGACAAGACGCGCTTTCACCCGGTATGCCGAATATGGCGCGCCTTGTCTTCGCGCGTTTATTTGTAGATGCCGGCCAGCATAACCACATTCTCACCCGGCACCCTGTAAACATAAGTCAGTTTGGGCGAAGGCTTTTTTTCACCCGGTTTCGGCCACATGTAATCGACCCACCCCTCGCCTTTGGATTTGGCCAAATTAATATATTCGACAAAAAACATTTTGCCATTTACGTCCTTTATACCCATCAACATCTTACCTATCAATTTGGGTTTTATAGGATGAGCAAGCATCTTGGCCGTCTCAAGATTAATACAAAAAACATAGCTGTCTTTCCAAACGAATGCTCCGTTTCTGTCTTTGAGATTATTGAGTGCAGTCTCAAGCCCTTTTTCTTTAACCAGTTTTGCCGCATCCTTACATTTTACAACGCATTCATCTTTCGTAGCCTTCTCCGAAGCAACAACAAGACCGACAAAACAAACACCTAATAATAATACCAGGATAAATGTTAAGACCTTTTTCATGATTTCTCCTCCTCTTCCTTTTTTGTTAACTTGATTTTCTTCCTCTCGTCCACGGTACTATCCTAAGTCCTTTGTTCACATTTTGTTTGCCGATCCCCCCTTTCTATTTTAGTGTTTCCAGCAAGATCTATCAGGCATACATTCGCCTTCTTTCCAGCCCATTTGCCATATTTAGTATTCAACTGTGCAAGACTCTTGCCAAAATAAATTTTATTTGATTCCTTCAGACATGGAGAACCGTCTTTTGCCGCGACAACCCGGACATCTAATTTCCTCCGAAGGAAGGAAACACTCATATCAGGCTTTTAATAAAACAAGTAATCGGCAGAAAGGCGCAATTTCTTGAGCCAATATTGATAACCTCGTAAAAAATTGCTCTGCGCCTTTTTTCTGGGCGGAGGAGGGCTACTCCTCTCCCGCCACTTGAAATGACTTCAAATGGTTCCACCTCAACCCCAGACCTGGGCTTAATCCCGCCTATAGGCGGGACCTATTTATGGACTTCTTACGGATCCATCAAGACTGATGTCGACTTTATAAAAGGAGGGGCAAGACAGTCAATATTTTGACGCACTTGATGGTAAGCTGACGTCCACACTTTCGATAGTCTATTGCGCATGAGGGTGGGGCTTAATGTTGTCATATTGTAACTACCCAGGTTCAAAGTTTAAGGTTCAAGCCGGAGCCAAATCATTGCCCGTGCCGGGTATCGATCTCTTAAGTCACAGCTCCATACTTGCCATGAGGAAGGAAGCTATTGGAAAAGGAGAATGGAATCTTTTAAATGAAAATGCTGACGAATAGATAATGGTATGACAATTGCAGGTTATTCTATTCAAAATCAACTCTCACCCAGCCCTTTTCCCTGGGGAAAAGGGCTGCTGAGTAGTATAAAACCCCCTTTTTAGTAAGGAGAAATGTGTGGCTGACAAAGAGTCAAAGGAGCAGCGTTCTTTCGTGAGGGCAAATTTGTCCTTTAAAGTCAAAGTCAGGGTTATTAACGAGGAGGAATACGAGAAAATAAGGGAAACCGGCAATCGAGTTCCTTGCCCGAGCGAAAAAGGACTAATCTTTGACAATACCGATGCCGATAAGAGTCTTAGCGGTATTACAGCAAATCAATACCTTGCTGACCTTCTATTTCAGATAGATGACAAATTGGACCGCATATTGGCAGTATTGTCAAAAGATGAGCCGGACTTAGTAGTCTTTGATCAGGGGTCCGGATTAAATATCGGAGGTTCAGGGATGAAAATAGTAGTGGATAAAGCCGTTGAATCCGGACAGCTTATCCACACAAACCTTGTCCTCTCAAAATTCCCTCCCATGTTTATGGATGTGTTTGGTGAAGTTGTCCGGGCAGAACCAATAGATCAGGAAGGTAAAACTGTTTACCAGCTCGGCATAAAATTTCTCGATCTCGACATAAACGACAGGGAAAAGATTATCGCCTGTGTATTTCAAAAACACAGGGACGCCATTAGAAGAAAGAAAATTTGAAACTGGAAACTGGAGTTTAGATTAATATCCTGTATGTTTTCTTATCCATTATCCATTTTCCAGTATCGAGTATCAATATGGATATCCGATGCAAGAACCGGTATTGAAGGAGAGCGATTTTAATAAATTCAGCCATTACGTTTACGATATGTGCGGGATCAATCTGCATGGAGGTAAAAAGCAGTTAGTCAAGGCGCGACTTGGAAAGATTCTTCGACAGAGAGCTTTTCGATCTTTTAGTCAGTATTACGACCATGTGGTAAATGACAAAAGCGGAAGTGAACTAATACTCCTTCTTGATTCAATTTCCACCAATCTTACCTATTTTTTTCGAGAGCCTGCACATTTCGATTTTTTAAGGAAAAGGACTTTGCCTGAGATAATGAAAAGCAAGGATCGGTCTTCAAGAGACAATTGCCTAAGGTTTTGGAGTGCAGGGTGTTCTTCGGGAGAAGAGCCATACAGTATAGCTATGACTATTAGTGAAGCCCTTGATAACCGGGAAAAGTGGCAGTTTAAAATTCTGGCAACTGATCTCTCAACCAGGGTCCTGACAACAGCCGGTTCCGGAATATATGAGAAGATGAAGATAGAAAAGATACCTTATGAATTGAGAAAAAGGTATTTCCAGAAAGGTGACAACAAGTGGAAGGGCTATTTCAGGGTGAAAAGGCAGATGAGAGACAAAATATGCTTCCGTAGGCTGAATTTCAGGGACAATTTTCACTTTAGGGAGCCTTTTGACGTCATTTTTTGTCGGAATGTCATGATCTATTTTGATTCCCCTACAAAAGAAATCTTAGTAGGAAAATTTTTCCGAAATCTTGCTAACGGGGGGTATTTTTTTATAGGCCATGCGGAAAGTTTGACCGGCTTAGAACATCAGTTCAAGTATATTCAACCCAGTATCTATCAGAAGGTTTGATTATAACTCTGAACCTGTGAACAAGGAAGGCAATTTTATATGAAAAAACCGCTAAAAAATATTATCCAACTGATCGAATCTTTTGCCCTGGAAACTGTCATGCTGGACCCTGAAGACATACCGGCTCTTGGTAATACCCTAAAATCTCTCGAATCAATTGAGACTTTGGCCAAGAAACTCGGTGAAGGATCTTTGATATCCCTAACATTGGGGCTGAGAGGATATTTGGAAAAGGTCATTTTGCGTGAAGCATCTGATTTATCCCCATTTGAGTCAGGTGTCTCCGAACTACAGGGGCTATGTAGAGATCTGGCCAATGACAAAAAACCTGATAAGGACATTTCCCCCCTTCTTAAGAGCCTTGGTTATAGTATTCAAGGTTCAGGATCCAAGGTTCACGGATCAGAAGTATCTGAAACGGCAGACGCAACGGACGAGAGAAGTCAAGGCGGAGGAGAAAAAGGCACACCCGACAAATTAAGTGATGAGGACAAAGAGATTATAGCCGATTTCGTGACCGAGTCCTTAGACAACCTGGGAACGATTGAGGTTAAATTAATGGATCTTGAGCAAGATCCCTCTGACGTTGAAACTATAAATGCCATATTTAGACCTTTTCATACGGTCAAAGGCGTCTCCGGGTTTCTCAATTTCACTAACATCAATAAATTAGCCCATATGTCGGAAAACCTTTTGGATAAAGCCAGAAACGGCGAGCTTTCCATAGATGGGGAAGTCGTAGATGTAATACTCGAAAGCGTGGATATGCTGAAGGGCATGATTGAAAGTGTCCGGGCCTCTCTTGACACTGGAACTCCATTAGAAGGGGAGATAGACACCGAACAAATTATTATTAAAATTGAAAATCTTCTTACGAAGGTCGAAGGGGGTTATGATAAGCCCTTGGGCGAGATACTGATTGAAAAGGGGGCGGTTTCCGAATCGGATTTAGAAGAGGCCCTTGATATTCAAAAAGAACAGGATGGCAAGAAAATCGGAGAGGTACTTGTTGAGCAGAAAAAGGTTGAAACAAAAAAGCTGGTATCCGCCCTTCGGGAACAGAAAAGATTCGGCAGGCAGGCCACCCTCCATGTGAAAGTGGATACGGATAAACTCGATAATGTAGTGGACATGGTAGGAGAATTGGCAATTGCCCAGTCAATGCTCAGGCAAAATGAGTTAGTCCTGGCAAGCAGAGACAGGAAGCTTGATCAAACTGTCAATCAGTTGAACCAGCTTACTTCCGGATTACAGAAAACAGCCATGTCACTCAGGATGGTGCCTATAAAAAGCAGCTTTCAAAAGATGTTACGGCTCGTAAGAGATCTGGCTAAGAAGGCAGGCAAGGAAGTGCAGCTTATCATGTCAGGGGAGGATACGGAGATAGACAGGAATATGGTTGAAGAGATATATGAGCCGATAGTCCATATGATCAGGAATTCAATAGACCATGGCCTGGAGCTGCCGGAGAAAAGGGAGACCGCAAATAAACCACGACAGGGGACCATATATTTAAAAGCATACCATAAAGGAGGCGATATTGTAATAGAAATCGAGGATGATGGCCGGGGATTAAACAGGGAAAAGATTCTGGAGAAGGCCATATCCAGCGGTTTGATAAAGGAAGGCGAGAAGTTGACAGATGGAGAGATAAATAACCTCATATTTCATCCAGGCCTTTCTACTGCGGAAAAGATAACTGATATATCCGGCAGAGGCGTAGGTATGGATGTAGTAAAAAGCAGGATTGTTGAAAAGCTAAGGGGGAGAGTCGATGTGCAATCAATTGAGGGTAAAGGGACAACGGTTTTTATTCGATTACCCCTCACTCTGGCAATAATTGATGGTATGATAGTAAAAGTCGGCGTCGAGAGATACGTTATTCCTACCCTGACCATTCAGGAGTCCTTCAGACCTGATAAAAACGAATGCCACACAGTAAAGGGAGAGGGAGAGGTGATCATGTTCAGGGATCATTTAGTTCCTTTAATCAGGCTGAATCGGCTATTTGGGCTGAATGGAAATTCCTTTTCAAGTGGAATAGTTAGTCCTGCCTGGGAAAAATTAGTGGTAGTTGTGGAAAACCAGGAAAAAAGAAGATGCCTGCTCGTAGATGAATTACTTGGTCAGGATGAGATAGTTATTAAAAGTCTTGGTGGAGAACTTAAACATACAAAAGGAATAGCCGGCGCGGCAATCATGGGTGATGGCACGGTGGGGCTCATTCTTGATATTTCAGGGGTTTTCAATATGTTTTCAGAGGGGCTATGATGAATCTGATTGTCGGGGTGGGGGACATGAAGGTGAGTAATGACCCTGAATCCGTTCTGCTTACTTACTCATTGGGCTCGTGCATAGGCCTGGCCATATACGACCCCGTGGTAAAGGTCGGAGGATTACTCCACTACATGCTCCCTGAATCCAACATAGACGTACAAAAGGCCAAAAAGAACCCCTTTATGTTCGGGGACACCGGTATACCCTCTCTTTTTAAAGATACCTATAAATTTGGGGCAAAAAAGAATCGTCTCAAAATTATTGTAGTGGGAGGCTCTCAAATTCTCGATCAGAAAGGCCTGTTTAATATCGGCAAGAGAAACCATACCGTCCTCAGGAAGATGTTCTGGAAAAACAATGCCATGATTGATTTTGAGGATGTGGGTGGCTCGGTTAACAGGACCTTGAAGTTAGAGATAAAAACCGGCCAGGCATGGCTAAAGGTGTCAGGCACGGAGATGAAAAAAATATGAAAAAAATAGACAGAATAATTGAAGAAATCGACAGGTTAAAACCGGTATCCCACATTGGCGAAAAAATAATGGAGGTTACCTCCAATCCTGATAGTTCCCTTTCAGACCTTGTAGACATTGTCAAATATGACCAGGGAATGACCGCAAACCTTTTAAGAATATGCAATTCCGCCTATTTCGGCCTTGCAAAGGAAATCGCATCAATTAAGCAGGCAGTTGCCTATTTAGGGATAGATAAGGTGGCATCCTTAGCCATAATGGGGAATAGCTCTGATAACTTCAGGGAGGCTCAAGAAGGTTATGACTTGAATGAGGGCGAACTATGGAGATATTCTGTATCCTCTGCACTCATTTCTCAGGATTTAGCAGAAAAAAAACACCTCAATAACATTTCACTAATATTTACCTCTGCCCTTGTGAAAGATATAGGAAAGGTCATATTAAATACTTACGTAAAGGACTCCTTTGAAGCTATAAATATGGCGGTTCAAAACAAAGGGCTTACATTCATAGATGCTGAAAAAGAGGTCATTGGTATTGACCACGCGGAGTTGGGAGCAAGGGTGGCCGAATATTGGAATTTCAGTCCTGCTATGGTGAATATCATCAGGAATCATCACCATCCTGAAAATGCGTCGGATGAAGATCTCGCAATCCCTATCGTTCATTTGGCTGATTGCATTTGCATGATGATGGGAAGGGGTGTTGGATCCGACGGGCTTGCCTATAGATATTACCAGGATGCCGTGGATCGGTTGAATTTCTCTGATATTGATCTCCAGGAAACCATGGTCGGTTTCACGGAGAAGTTTGAGGATATTGAGGAATTAATCAGTTTATCAGGGGGTCAGTAAAAAATGTCATTTAATGTCTTGATAGTGGATGATTCTTCTTCCATGAGGGCAATCATAAAAAAAATTATTAAGGTCTCAGGCTTTGGTGTTGGGGAGTTTTTGGAGGCTGCTGATGGTAAAGAGGCCCTCGAAATTCTGGCGGATAAATGGGTGGATATTGTCCTAACCGATATAAACATGCCCAATATGAACGGGATGGAACTGATAGTTGAAATGAAAAAAGATGAACTGATGCGTTCTATTCCGGTTGTGATGGTTACAACAGAAGGGAGTGAAAAAAAGATGCAAGAGGCAATGGACTTGGGTGCAAGCGGCTATGTAACGAAGCCATTCCTGCCGGAGGACATAAAAAAGACACTAAGCAGCATAATGGGAGAGGAAGATGGACAAAAAAACCATGATGGAGACGATGAAGGTGGCGATTTCTAATGTGATGGAGACCATGTTTTTTCAACCGGTGCAAATTAACGATAAAAATTGCACATTGCAAGAGTGGTTTTCCGATAAAGAATCATTACTCGGGGCAAAACTGAATTTTACCGGTCCATCTTCAGGCTCATGTTATTTTTTGATCCCTGCTAAATTGGTGAGCGAGATTACGGCAAATTTTTTGGGCCTCGAAAAGGACGAAACAAATGAAGGACAGAGAAGGGATACAATAAAAGAGGCCCTTAACATGATTGGGGGGCACATGTTTTCCCTTTGCGATAATGAAGGCGCCATAAGTCTGGGCATTCCGGAATTGATCGAGGAGAAAAACATTAAATCTTATAGGTTGGGAGAGATAAAAGGGGAGACCGTTTTTATTGAGACAGAGGATAGTCATCTGGCAGCAGGGGTTATAACGGAGATGAAATGAAGAAAAAAATAAAGGTACTCGTGGTTGATGATTCGGCCGTTGTCAGGAAGGTCTTTAGGGAAGAGATCTCCCGGGAAAATGATATGGAGGTTGTCGGTACGGCCCCTGATCCTTATGTGGCAAGGGATAAGATCGTGAAACTGAAACCCGATGTGGTGACCCTGGATATTGAGATGCCGAGGATGGACGGAATTACGTTTCTAAAGAAATTGATGAAGCATTATCCTCTTCCCGTCATTATCGTCAGTTCCTTGACAAAAAAAGGGGGCAAACTTGCCATGGAGGCCCTATCATTAGGGGCATTAGAGGTTATGTCAAAGCCATCGGGTGCCTATTCCGTCGGTGAGATGGGTGTCCAGTTGATTGATAAAATAAGGGCCGTGGCCAAGCTTAAAGTAAGTTCAATAAAAGAAAGACCTTCTAAGAAAGGGATTCGGACAAAGGCGGCGTCTAAGGCGTTGGCCGAGACGACCAATAAGATAATAGCTATTGGGGCCTCTACAGGCGGAACTGAGGCATTGAAAGCCGTTTTAACGGGTATGCCTCCAAATGCCCCAGGCACCCTTGTGGTGCAGCATATGCCGGCAAATTTTACCACTTCGTTTGCTGAGAGGCTCAATGAGCTGAGCGCCATGACCATAAAAGAGGCCAAAGACGGCGATTCCTTAGTTAACGGTGTGGCGCTTTTAGCGCCGGGGAACTATCATATGTTGCTCAAAAGGAGTGGCGCCAGATATTATGTCCAGGTAAAAAAGGGGCCTCTGGTTCACCACCAGAGGCCTGCTGTAGATGTTCTGTTCCATTCCGTTGCCAATTTTGCAGGAAGCAATGCAATCGGTGTGATCCTTACTGGCATGGGTGCAGATGGCGCTAGTGGACTATTAAAGATGAAGGACGCTGGCGCACGCACAGTGGCACAGGATGAGAAAACCTGTATAGTTTTTGGAATGCCTAAAGAAGCGATCAAATTGGGTGCGGCTGAAAAAGTGGTTCCCCTCAACAGTGTGGGTAAGACAGTGCTCAATATGATAGTTAGTGCTCATCCATAAACTAGCGTTTTTGGATTCGTGCTATCAGCCATCAGCCCGCCATGATGACGGCGGGCAAGCTTTCGACTTTCAGCAAATGACACTAAAACAAGGTGTTGGCTGATTGCTGATCGCTGACCGCTGAAAGCTCCAT